>CANKZL010000090.1 GCA_947488385.1 Acidimicrobiaceae bacterium
TCCCAGTCGGCTTCAAGCACGTCTTCGACGTTCATCGTGGCCCCCAAAAATAACCGTGACAATTTACTTCCACTGTGTAAGCATGGCAGCCGTGGTTGCGAATTCACTACCTAAATCTCGAGTTTCAAAGCGGCTTGCGGCGATCGCCGAGTCGGCGACATTGGCAGTTGATTCGAAGGCCAAGGCTTTGCAAGCCAAAGGTGAACATGTAATCGGATTCGGTGCTGGTGAGCCAGATTTTCCGACACCTGAATATATTGTCGAGGCGGCCGTGCGCGCAGCACGTGACCCGAAGGCGCACCGTTATACGCCGGCTGCTGGTTTGCCACAGTTGCGTGAAGCGATTGCAGTTAAAACAAAACGTGACTCGGGTTTTGAGTGCGCAGCTTCGCAAGTTTTAGTAACCGTCGGCGGAAAGTACGCAGTGTTCGTTGCGTTCGCCGCTCTTTGCGACCCGGGTGACGAAGTTATTTGCCCCGCACCGTATTGGACGACGTATCCAGAGGCCATAACGCTTGCGGGTGGTGTGCCAGTCGTGATTGACACGACACAAGAGACTGAATTTAAAGTGACGGTCGAACAACTTGAGCGTGCCAAAACTGCAAAGACGAAAGTTTTGCTGTTTGTTTCGCCCGATAATCCGAGCGGTGCGGTTTATTCGCGTGAAGAAACAATTGCGATCGGCAAGTGGGCTGTTGCAAATGACGTCTGGGTTGTGACCGACGAAATTTATGAGCACTTGACTTACGGCAAACATGTTTTTACGTCGATGCCAACTGTTGTGCCTGAGATTGCTGATCGTTGTGTAATTGTCAACGGTGTTGCCAAGACTTATGCAATGACTGGTTGGCGTGTGGGTTGGATGATCGGGCCACCAGATGTAATGAAAGCCGCGATCAACTTTCAGAGCCACACAACCTCGAACGTCTCGAACGTTGCGCAATATGCTGCGCTTGCTGCCGTCTCAGGTGACTTGTCGGCGGTGGCGATGATGCGCGAAAGTTTTGCGCGTCGTGGCGAGTTGATGCATTCGATGCTTAATCAGATTGCGGGTGTTAATTGCATGGCACCACAAGGCGCTTTTTATTGTTTCCCAGATTTTTCTGGTTTGTTGAACCGCAGTTTGAGCGGTGTTACCTCGGCGACGACACTTGAGTTGGCTGATGTGATTTTGGATCGCGCCAAAGTTGCGTTTGTACCGGGCGAGGCGTTTGGTCTTCCGCGTTATGCGCGCTTTTCTTTCGCACTCGGCGATGACGACCTTCGCGAAGGTATAAATCGTCTGGCGAGTTTCGTCAACGGCTAGATAGTTCTGGTAGGGTCGTGGCGTTGCAGCAATAGTTGCAATGTGTAGAACCCAGCGAAGTCCGGTGAGAATCCGGCACTGTCCCGCAACGGTAATTCACAGTTCGAGCGCTCTGCGTAAGAACAGTGATCAGTCCGGTCGCCTCGGTCGAGCACCAAACCTAAAAAGTCCCCGCGTGAGGGATAGGAGGAAATGAAAATGAAAGTACTAACTCGGGCCGGCTATGCCGGTCTTTTTATTTGTGCAGCAATGGTATTTGCTGCATGCGGAGGTTCGGAGAGTTCTTCTGAGACAACAATCTCAGAGACTGAAACGACGATCGCCGAAGCAACTTATCCGGTAACCGCAGGCGGAATAACTCTTGATGCGCAACCAATGAAAATTGTTTCGCTTTCACCAACACACACTGAAATGCTGTATGCAATTGGTGCTGGCGATCAAGTTGTTGCCGTAGATGAATACTCGAATTATCCAGCCGAAGCGGTTGCCCTTGGTACAAAGCTCTCGGGTTATGAACCAAACGTTGAGGCGATTGCTGGTTTTTCACCAGACCTCGTTGTCGTTTCGTATGACCCAGGAAGTTTGGTAGAGCAACTCAATGCGCTTGATATTCCTGTCTATGTTGGCAATGGTGCATCAAACCTGGAGGCAATGTATGAGCAGATCGAGCAACTTGGTGCATTAACCGGACACTTAGATGTAGCTGTTCAGTTGACCGCCCAGATGCAAGATGAAATTGCGGCAGCAGTTGCAGATGCAGGCACACTGCCCGAACCGATTTCGTATTATTACGAACTTGATAACACTTACTACAGCGTCACGTCGAACACTTTTGTTGGACAGATTTTCTCTCTGTTCGGACTTACAAATATCGCGGACACTGCAGAAGCGGGAAATGATTATCCGCAATTGTCGAGCGAAGTGATCGTTTCAAGTAACCCGACGATGATTTTTCTCGCTGACACAAAATGTTGTGCTCAAACTGCGGCGACTGTTTCTGCCCGTGATGGCTGGCAAAAAATGGATGCTGTGAAGAATAAAAACATTGTCGAACTTGATGATGACATTGCGTCACGGTGGGGACCACGAGTTGTTGATCTCGTGAAAAGTATTCGTGAGGCAATCACTCTCGTAGCAGCCAGCAAGTAAAAATGTTGCTTGCCAAACGAGCTACGAGAGAGCGTGCAGGGACACGTTTTAGCGTTTGGTTGTTGGCAAGTTTCGCTCTACTCATCACTGCGGTTCTAGTTGGAACAATGATTGGTCCGGCTGGGCCGCAGTGGTGGCGAGTGCCGCTTGAACTTTTGAATCGTTTACCGCTCGTCACAATAGACAGCGGAGTGAGTACTGATCAATGGAACATTGTCTGGCAGATACGTGCGCCGCGAGTTGTGTTGGCCGCAATCGTCGGGGCGATGCTCTCTGTGGCGGGTGCTAGTTATCAAGGTGTTTTTCGTAATCCATTGGTTGATCCGTATTTGTTGGGTGTTGCCGCTGGGGCAGGGCTGGGCGCAACGCTCGTGTTCACACTGCAGCGTCAGTCGACAGAAAGTTGGTTGATTGACCCATTGCCTCTTGCGGCTTTTGGCGGCGCATTGGTGGCTGTTTTCTTTACTTATTTGATTGGCAATGCGTTTAACAAGAGCAGGTCTAATACAACTCTCGTGTTGGCAGGAGTTGCAGTGACTTCGCTTGCAACAGCAATTCAGACGTTTATTTTGCAGCGCAACAACGATGTTGTGCGGCAAGTTTACAGTTGGATTTTAGGGCGACTTTCGAGTGCAACTTGGGGTGATGTGCGGTTGATTTTGCCGTATGTGTCGTTGAGTTGCATTGTGTTGTTAATGCATCGTCGTCTGCTGGATGTTTTACGTGTTGGTGATGATGAAGCGATTGCTTTAGGCACCAACATTCGCCGTGTGCGATTCGTAGTTGTGTTGGCCGCAACACTTGGTACTGCTGCTGCAGTTGCAGTCAGCGGGTTGATCGGCTTTGTCGGAATCATCGTGCCGCACGCGGTTCGACTTCTCGCAGGTGCAAGTTATCGTCGAGTTTTACCGCTCAGTATTTTGCTTGGCGCAGCATTCTTGGTGGCTGCCGATATTCCGAGTCGCGTGTTGGCTGATCCTGCTGAAACTCCGATTGGAGTAGTAACAGCATTTTTTGGTGCGCCCTTCTTTTTGCTGCTCTTACGCACGAGAAAGACTCAGACATGAGCACGCTCGGGTTTTGTGATCTGACTATTTCTTATGACGGGGTTTGCGCCGTCAATGGCTTTAACGACATTTTGCATTCAGGCGAGTGGCTATGTCTGATTGGCCCTAACGGTGCGGGAAAGTCTTCGGTTTTACGTGCTGCTGCAGGATTGATCAATTACTCGGGTTCGGTTGCGATAGATCAAAAAGAGATTCCGGCAACGTCGGCGCGATGGCGTGCGCAAAACATCGCTTTTGTTCCTCAGACTCCGCTGATGCCCGATGACATGTCAGTTGTTGAATACGTCTTGCTTGGGCGAAATCCATATATCAAACATTTTGCGTCTGAGTCGAAACATGATCTAGAAGTTGTTGAAAAAATTTTGCACCGCCTGGATCTTGAGCAATTTTCGAACCGAATGGTCGGCACGCTTTCAGGCGGAGAACGCCAACGTGCTGTAATCGCGAGAGCCTTGGCTCAAGAGGCGCCTGTTTTGTTGTTAGATGAGCCAACCGCTGCGCTAGACATCGGCCATCAACAACAGGCTTTGGAACTTGTCGACAAGTTGCGCCGTGAGCAAGGTTTGACAGTCGTCTCGGCGATGCATGATTTGACCCTTGCGGGTCTATATGCAGATCGATTGGTCTTGATGCATCAGGGCTCTTGCGTTGCATCGGGCGATGCGAAAAGTGTTTTACGGTCTGAGACGCTCGCCGAGTTTTATGGCGTATCAGCCCGAGTGCATCACGAAACAGATGGCACAGTTGTTGTAATTCCACAGAGGGTGAACAGCAACTAGTTTGTAATGGATGTCTGACTCGGATCAGCGAAAATTCGCCAACACGTTAAACGAGCACGTTTCGGGTTGTGCCGCGGCGCATCAACGATTGCTCGGCGCACTTGAAAATCTAACTAATGATGATTGCCGACAAGATTCGTTGTTACCGAACTGGTCACGTGGTCATGTGCTGACTCACTTATCACGCAATGCCGATAGTCATGTGAATTTATTGCAGGCCGCTGTGCGTGGCGAGGTGGG
>CANKZL010000091.1 GCA_947488385.1 Acidimicrobiaceae bacterium
AGAAAAACTGGCAAACAAAACAAACGAACCAAGGTGATCAAGTTAGGCATGGTCAACAGTCGGTCTGATGGCATGACACGAGCGTACAAGTCACCCAATGCCCTACGCTGAATGCGTGACATCCACACTTTTTTCACGAATAATCAACCATGAAATACCTGGCACATTTGTTTATCGCGATGATCTATGTGTCGGCTTCATGACGATCAGCCCAATCACAACCGGACACACCCTGGTTGTACCAATCAAAGAAGTTGACCAGTGGACGGACCTAACTGCAGATTTGAATAGTCATTTATTCGGAGTTGCCAAAATTATCGGCGATGCAACAAAGCGTGCTTTTAACTGCGAACGCATTGCACTGGTAATTGCCGGATACGAAATTCCACACTGTCATCTACATGTGATCCCAAGCAACTCAATGGCAGATCTTGAATTTGCTAACGCAAGAACGAACGTTCCGCGCGAAGAACTAGAAGAGGCGGCCCGACGAATCATCGTCGAGTTGCGCAACGCTGGAGTTGCCGGCGCGATCTAGTCGACTCGTTGGTTCGCTCTTCACAATCTCGTTTTTTGCTGCAACCAGCAAGTCGTGTGGCAGCGCTTTAGATTCACCCAACCAAATGTCAACTGAGTCGCGCTCAAGAATTACTGGCATGCGGTGATGAATTGGTGAAAGTATCTCGTTTGCTTCGGTTGTGATTATTGTGCAAGTTCGCAATAACGAACTGTCTGGTTGCTTCCATATTGTCCACAAACCCGCAAGCGTCATTGGCTGTTCATCGACACGAGTTATGTAGTGCGCCTGTTTCTTTGGTTTTTTCGTCTCACTCGCCAGATTCTGCCATTCATAAAAACCTTGTATCGGCAAAATGCATCTGTGCTCTGAAACTAGATTTCTGAAGCTCGGTTTTTCAGTCAAGGTTTCGCTTCTCGCATTGATCATGCTGGCGGCACGAGTTTTGTCTTTAGACCAACTTGGTATAAGACCCCACGACATTACGTCGAGCACTCGCCCAACGTCTTGCCGATGTAAGACATAAACCAAAGTCGTAGGCGCAACATTAAAATTCGAAGACAATTCATCTGTTAAAAATTGCGCGTCATAGACCGATGCGAAATCCTTACCACTTGCTATCGAGTTGAACCTTCCGCACATTTGGCAGCGTTATTGAATCAGCCCATTTGGGGTGGCGAAGATCCAAACAAGAATCGGAGTCAGAATTAAACCAGGCAACAATGAGCCGAGTCGAATTTTCTTTATTTCAAGCAGGTTGATGCCGATCGCCATTACTGCCAATCCACCAGCTGCAAAGAGTTCAAGTCGCATGCGATCATCTAACAGTGAGTCGAGCGAAGCACCAAACACTGTCAATGTGCCTTGCACGACAAAGACGCTCGCAGCGCTGAACAAAGCCCCAACTCCGTAGAGAGCCGAAAAGATAATCGTCATGAAACCATCGAGGGTGCCCTTGATTATGTACAGCTGAGGAGTCTTACCACTTGCGTCTTCAATCGCACCAAGAATCGTCAACGGTCCGATACAGAACAGCAAAGTTGCCGTAACGAAGCCGTTCACAAATTTGCTTTCACCAGCATTTTTGGCGAATTTACGACGCAAAAATTCTCCAAGCGATGCAAGTCGATCTTCAATTTTCAAAAACTCACCGATAATTGCTCCGACGACCATGCCAACCAAAGGGAACACCATGTTGTCGGTGTTCATAACATCGCGTAGCCCGATTGCAAGTGTCACCAATCCGATTACTTGAACGATTATCACTCGCACGCGATCTGGGATTTTGTCGCCGATCAATAATCCCAGTCCGCCGCCAGCCAGCACGGTGAACGTGTTAATTAGAGTGCCAAGTCCTCGCATTAAACAACAATCAACTCACTTGCGTTAACGGTGAGTTGCCCGTTGCAATCGCTACAGCGTTCTTGGCTGCCAGAGTTGCCATCGCATCACGCGTTTGTGTTGTCGCCGAACCAAGGTGTGGAATCAAAACCACGTCATCTCGCCCGATCAGTCCGGCGTTGATCTTGGGTTCAAATTCAAAAACGTCGAGACCAGCACCAGCTATCTCTTTGGCTTCAAGTGCATTAACTAGAGCTTGCTCGTCAACAATTGGTCCGCGCGCGGTATTGACAAGGAACGCAGAATTTTTCATCATCGCAAACTGGGTTGCACCAATTAAGTGATGAGTCGCCTCATTTGACGGACAGTGGATCGACACAACGTCGCTTGTCTTGAGAAGTTCTTCGAGTGAAACTTTTTTCGCGCCAAGTTCTGTCGCAACTTTAGAATCAATCTCGCTGCGTGAAAAGTAAATAACCGACATACCGCAGGCTTTTGCACGTCGTGCTGTCGCGATTCCGATTGCACCCATACCAACCACCCCGAGAACTCGGTTTGTTATGCCAGTACCAAGCATGTAGAACATGCCCCACTGCCACGGTGTTTGACTGCGAATCACTCGTTCGCCCTCTGCAAGACGACGGGTCACCATCAAGATAAGCGCCAATGCGATGTCGGCAGTTGCGTCGGTCAACACACCAGGTGTATTAGTCACCAAAACGTTTCGCGATTTGCACGCCGCAACATCAATGTTGTTGTAACCAACCGCAACGTTACAAACGGCTTTCAATTGGGGCCCTGCGGCTTGAAGAAGTTCTTCGTCAACTCGCTCAGTCAGCAAAGTGATCAAGACATCAGCACCCTTAACCTTCTCGAGCAATTCTTGGCGACTGATTGCGGTGTCGTTCATCCATGCGTCTGGTGTGAAGCCTGCTTGACGAAGAACTTCTAGACCCGCATTAGGTATCTTGCCTGTTACTACTAACCGCAAACTCACTTCGAACTGACCCATTCAGACAAACGCGCGAGACCTTTGTCAATCTTGTCGTTGTTGATACCGCTGTAGGCGAGCCGAATATAGTTACCCGTTTCGTTATCTGCGGGGCGACCAAAGTGGCGACGTGTGCAAAAAGACATTCCAGAATTGTGCAGCGCATCAAGCGCAAAATCAGCAACATCTTTGTGTCCGGTGCGCTTCATGGTTTCTGAAACTTCTGGGAACACATAGAACGCGCTATTTGGTGTGTGCACTCGCATGCCCGGCACGCTGCCTATTCCCGCAATAGTCGCGTCGCGTCGCGTCTTTAACACACGCAATAACTCGTTTGCCCCAGACTGGTCACCGTTGATCGCCTCAACACCAGCCCATTGTACGAATTGCGCAGTGCAACTCTCTTCGTTGGTATTGAGCTTTGAAATACGATCAACAATTTCTTTAGGACCAATTGCTGCACCAAGTCGCCAACCAGTCATCGCAAATTTTTTGGAAAATGTATAGAGAATTACTGTGCGCTCTTGCATGCCTGGCAACGAAATTATGCTCTTACTTTCGCCCGCATAGCGGATGTCAAAATACGCTTCATCTGACAACACCCAAAGGTTGTGCTTGTTGGCTAAATCTGCGAGAGCTTGACGCTCTTCATCCGTCATTTCAGCAGCAAGCGGGTTCTGTTGGTCGTTGAGAACGAGTGCCTTGGTTTTATTCGTAATTTTCGACTTCAAATAGTCGAGATCAATCTGAAAACCGTTTGGTGTGTCGAGATAGCGATACGGAACAGCAACGCCGTCATTAAATTCGATTTGGCTTTCATAAATCGGAAACCCAGGATTCGGATAAAGAACTTCATCGCCTGGGTTCATCACTGCACGCAGGAACTTGCCGATCACAGGCTTGCCACCTGGCTGAACCGCGACATTCTCTGGCGCGAAAACCACGTTGCGCTGTTTTCCAAGACTCTCGGCCAACGCCAGACGCAGAGGCGCGATGCCAGCGTTTGGACAGTACCCCGTTTTTCCTTCACTCACGGCGCGCTGCATCGCAGCCGACACATTGGCAGGTGTCGCGAGATTCAAATCACCAAGATGGAACGGGAAAACCTCGTTACCTTTTGCCAACCAATCTGCAGCGGTTGCCGCAACAGCAAATGCAGTTTCTGTTCCGAGACGATTCAAACGATCTGCTAATTTCACTTTTCCCCGCTATCTATACGTGTCAGCTTTACAGTTCGTTAAATCCTAGACGAAGTCTAAAAACAACTAACTAACAGTCGGGCTGGCGGGATTTGAACCCACGACCTCTTGTCCCCCAGACAAGCACGCTAACCAAGCTGCGCCACAGCCCGTTCTTTGCAATGGCGTCTGTCAAGGTATCTCAGATAAATAGCGACACCACACGCCACGAAATATAAATCACGAGTGCAGAGACCAAAAGTTTGAAATGCCACGGAGCCTTTTCGTCTTGCCCGTCTGTGCGGGCCAGGGCACGTAGGTCGAGAGTCTTGGCCGTTACAAGTGGCTCAATTAACCGGCCGTTTATGTCTGTCTGCCCAATTGTTGCTCCACATTTGGGGCAACAACCTTCGACTGTCAAAGTATTCGGTACAAAATATTTTGCGCACGGATCACACCATGGCATGGCGAATTACTCTGCCCGCTTTCGCACGCGTATTTTGATCGG
>CANKZL010000092.1 GCA_947488385.1 Acidimicrobiaceae bacterium
CTTCAAGGCTGTTTCAACATCGCCGCGCTGATAGACGCTCTTGGAGAGAATGTTCGTATCGGTTTTCCAAACCGCAATATCGTTATTTCTGATCGCATCTCGTGGATCAGTAATTGGCTTCAAAACTTTGTATTCAACCTCAACATGGTTGACGGCATTACGGGCATTTAGTCGCGAATCGGCTACGACGATTGCGAGCACATCGCCGGCGTATGAAGTAAAACCTCCAACTGGTATCAGCGCTGGCCAATCTTTATATATGATTCCCATCAGCAGTTCACCTGGCACATCAGCAGCAGTGAATACTGCGCGCACACCGGGTTGTAACACAGCTTTAGATGAATTGATTTTTAAAACTTCTGCTCGAGCGTGCTTCGTAAACACAAGTGCGGCGTGCAGCATTCCGGGAATGCGAATGTCGTCAATATATCCGCGGTCTCCAAGGGTCAAAGCGTGTGCTTCGTACTTTGCAACACGCACGCCGAGTCCGCCTGTTGAGACAATCTCAGGTGACTGGCCCTTAGCGACTGTTTCAATTGCATCAAGAATTTTGACGTAACCAGTGCAACGACATAGATGTGCGCCCAAGTGTCGTGCCATATCTTCGCGTTTTAGTCCCGCACCCTTTTTGTCGATCTGTGCTTTAGCGCGGACGACTATCCCTGGAATACAAAATCCACATTGCAGACCCCCGCATGCGGCGAAGGCATTTGCGAATGCATCACGTTCAACTTCGCTTACACCTTCGAGAGTTGTGATCTCGGCACCGGCAACCTTGTCGAGCGATTGTTGGCAACTAACTATTGCTTTGCCGTCAACTAGAACTGTGCAACATCCGCATTGACCACTAGGTGAACAGCCATCTTTAGGTGAAGTTATGTCTAACTCTTCACGCAACGCTGCTAGCAAATGTGGGTGATCGCGACGGACAGTGACAGGGGTGCCATTGACGCTGAAACCGACGCGATCACCAAGAGCCGGATCGACAACAGTCCCTACGTCATTTGTCACATATTTACCATACCCGTATTGGGGTTCAGGTTTACAGATTGTAAAGTTTGACTAGTCGAGGGTTGTGCCGCGTTGGCCAGTGATGCGCCCGTATACCTCAGGGCGGCGGTATCGGTCAAAGTTAAAAAGGGTGTTTTTGTAATTGTTACACCAGTCCAAATCGCAGACGGCGGTTATCACTTCGTCTGCGTTGGTGACTGTCTTGGCCAGAATCTCGCCAGACGGACCAATGATGCTCGAGTCGGCCAGACCATCGACGCCTTCTTCTATGCCACCCTTCGCAACGCCGACAACGAAAGTGCCATTTTGATAGGCACCACTTTGCATAACTAGGGCATTGTGGAACCCTTGCAAAACATCTTGAGAAGGATCTGGCACATAATGCAAAGGAGTGTTGTATCCGCAGAGAATCATCTCGACACCTTGCAAACCCATCACTCGATATGTCTCAGGCCAGCGACGATCATTGCAGATCATCATTCCGATTCGGCCACCAAAAGCTTTCCAGACACCGAAGCCTTCGTTGCTAGGAGTGAAGTAATAACGCTCAGCATGTTGGAACGGCCGGTCTGGTTCGTGCTCTTCGTGGCCCGGTATGTGCACTTTGCGATATTTTGCGACGGTATTGCCGTTGCGATCAACAAGTATCTGGGTATTGAATCGTTCTTTAGTTGCAGTAAGTTCGGCATAACCAAGACAAAAGCCAACTTGCAATTTCTTTGCTTCGTCAAAGAGAGGCTGTGTGACATTTGAAGGCATTTCGGTTTCGTACCAATGATCTGCCTCTGTTATGTCGTCAACGAACCAGCGAGGGAAAAAAGTAGTCAGAGCAAGTTCAGGGAAAACAACTAGTTCTGCTTTCTTTGAGTGCGCTTGACGAAGAAGCTCAATCAATCGAGCAACCACCGCGGTGCGGCTATCACTGCCTTGAATTGGGCCGAGTTGAGCGGCTGCAACATGAAGATTGCGCGACATTATTTATCCGTCGAGTCAAGCGTCGTTAGCGCAAGCATCGTGTGCAGCAAAATATTTGCACCAGCATTCAGGTCTGCTTCTTCTGTAAATTCGGCCGCATTATGACTGATGCCTTTGACACTTGGTACAAAGATCATTCCAGCAGGACAAACACGAGCCAGCATCTGAGCATCATGGCCCGCTCCTGATGGCATGCGTTGAACGGAGTTGTTTTGCTCTTTTGCAATTTCCTCGACGAGGTCAATAACACGGTCATCAAAAACTACAGGCTCGAATCGCGCTAGTTCGCGAGTCTTAATTTCGACACCCTCAGAAATCGCAATCTGGGCAAGAAAATCTTTGATCTTTGATTCGGCGATTTTTAACAGTTTCTCGTCGGTGTTTCGAACATCAAGAGTAAGAGTTGCCCGAGCAGGAACAACGTTCGTTAAATTTGGATGAAGATCGATCTTTCCGACTGTGCAAACTTGATCTCCGCCTAAGTCTTTGGCGAGATTGCGCAAAAATACAGTGATTTCTGCAGCAACATAAGCCGGGTCATGACGAAGCGACATCGGAGTCGTACCTGCGTGATTTGATTGACCATGAATTGTTACTTCTTGCCAAGAAATACCCTGGACACTTGTTACGGCACCAATACGAACATCGTTGGCCTCGAGCATTGGACCTTGCTCAATGTGAAGTTCAACAAACGCATGGGGGACAGCACCAGGGCAAGGTGTTGGTCCTGCGTATCCGATTCGCACAAGTTCGTCACCAAGCTTGGCTCCATCAATTGCGACAACATCTAAAGCCTGCTCAGTTGACATTCCGCCTACATAAACAAGTGAACCGAGCATGTCGGGGGCAAACCTTGCACCTTCTTCATCAGTAAAAATGCCAACAGCGAGCGGACGGGGTGGTATTACATTTGCGTCCTTGCAAGTTTCGATTGCCTCGAGAGCGGCTAACACCCCGTAGCAGCCGTCAAATCTGCCACCAGTTCGAACTGTGTCAATATGCGAACCTGACATCACAGATTGACCACTACCCACATTCCAAGTGCCGATTATGTTTCCAATTGCGTCAATTGTGACCTCAAGGTCAAGCTCACGCATCCAAGCAACAACCAAATCTCGGCCGTCTTTGTCTTCATCTGTCAAGGCAAGGCGACAATTGCCTCCACCTTCAATTGGAGAAACCTCGGCCAAAGCATTGATTCTTTCGTGGAGACGACGAGAATTTATTTTTAGGTCTAGATGTTTATTACGAAAGTCTCCGACGGGCACCTCATAACTTTAGACCCAAATTTGCCACAATGGATGGGTGGTAGATCGCAAAAGACTTATCTCGGCTATCGCTGACGAAGAAAAGCAGTTCGTTGCAAAGCACCCAGTTTCGTTCGCCGCATCAAAATTAGCATCGAAGTCTCTCATTGGTGGTGTGCCGATGCCATGGATGAAGCGTTGGCCTGGCGCGTTTCCGATTTCTGTTCAATCTGCCAAAGGCGCAAGATTTGTTGATGTTGATGGCATTGAATATGTCGATTTCTGTCTTGGCGATACGGGTTCAATGACGGGTCATGCTGTCACCGAAATAACTGATGCTATTTCTCGACAGCTCAGTCGTGGATCGACAATAATGTTGCCAAGCGAAGATTCAACATGGGTGGGTGCTGAACTAACAAAACGTTTTGGCTTGGCAAAGTGGCAGTTTTCGGTTAGCGCAACTGATGCCAATCGTTTTGTTCTTCGTTTAGCGCGACATATTACAAAGCGTCCAATGGTGCTCGTTCATGACTGGTGTTATCACGGAACAGTCGACGAAACACTCGTTATTGCCGATGATCAAGGAAAGACAATTTCGCGGCACGGCGCGATTGGACCACAGGTGCATCCATCGCTGACAACCCGCGTCGTACCTTTTAACGATCTCGAGAAGCTTGAGCAACAACTCAGTTTCGGCGACGTTGCTTGCATGTTGATTGAACCCGCTCTAACCAATATCGGCATTGTGCTGCCAGACCCTGGTTATCTCAGCGGCGTGCGTGATCTGACGCGTAAGTACGGAACACTTTTAATAATTGACGAAACTCACACAATTTGTGCGGGCCCAGGTGGAGCAACCAAGCTTTGGAATCTTGAACCAGACATGTTGGTAATTGGCAAAACAATAGGCGGTGGTATTCCTGTTGCGGCATATGGTTTGTCAGCCGAACTCGCGGCGCGTGCCGAACTTTCACTTAATAGTCACGATGTAGATGTCTCTGGACTTGGCGGCACGTTGTCAGGAAGTGTGCTGGCAATGGCGGCAGTCAAAGCCACTCTCACACACTCGCTTTTGCCAAACCAGTTTGAGAAGACAATTGCTTTGGCAACTCGTTGGGCCAACGGTGTTGCTAGCTCTATTGCCAAGCATCAATTGGATTGGAGCGTTCAACAACTTGGATGTCGAGCAGAATATTGGTTTTGTAAACCTCCCAAGAATGGTGCAGAAGCGGCCGCAGCAGTAGATGAAGAACTTGAAAATTTCATGCACCTTTGGGCACTAAATA
>CANKZL010000093.1 GCA_947488385.1 Acidimicrobiaceae bacterium
GGCACCTACAAAGACCGCTTGTTGATGGAGCGCGACCCACACCAATTGATTGAAGGATGTTTGATCGCTTGTTATGCGGCCGGTCTCTCGCAATGCTTCCTATATATAAGGGGAGAAATGGCGTTGGCCCAAGAGCGCGTGGCGACGGCACTCAACGAAGCGTATGCAGCCGGTTATGTAGGTAAAAATATTTTGGGTTCTAAGTTTTCTGTGGACATTATTTTGCATTGGGGCGCCGGTGCATATGTTGTGGGCGAAGAAACAGCATTGATCGAAAGCCTTGAGGGCAATCGTGGAATGCCACGCCTTAAGCCACCGTTTTTTCCAGCCGCAAACGGTCTCTATGGTCAACCAACGATCGTCAATAATGTCGAGACGTTGGCAAATTTGCCATGGTTGCTTTGCAATGGCGTCGCTGCCTACACAGCAATTGGTACAAAGACTTCTCCAGGAACTCGTATGGTTGCAGTTTCTGGTCACGTCAAGCGACCAGGTGTTTATGAGATCATCAACGGCACGACAACCTTTCGCGATTTGATTTACGGACAAGAGTTCTGCGGCGGAATTCGAAATGACAATGCGTTGAAAACTTTTGTTCCAGGTGGAGGCTCGGCTCCATGGTTTACGCCTGATCAACTTGACCTTCCGTTTGAAGCCAGCCAAGTAGGACCAGCAGGTTCAATGCTTGGTTCGGGTGCCGTGATGGTGATGGATGAAACGACCGATATACCGGCAGCCGCGCTTACTCTCACTCATTTTTATGCCCACGAGTCGTGCGGCAAGTGCACACCATGTCGCGAAGGCGGAACTTGGCTTGAAAGAATTTTGCGCCGCGTTGTGGATGGAAATGGCACTGACGCAGACCTGCAGCAACTCCTTGAAGTTGGGGCGATGATTTGCCCAGGAACATTTCCTCATGCCGCCAACGAAAAACTAGGTTTGACTGCCGTGCCATTCCCTTACAAGATGACGACGATTTGCTTTGTCGGCCCTTCGGCTTTTGCGCCAGTGCATTCTGCTTTGACATTGTTCAGAAGCGAGTTTGAAGCGCGTGTGAAAAAGCGTGTGACTATTCCTGTGACAGCAGTTGGAGTATCAGCGTGACGATTGTTGACCCAATCAAAGAGCAGGCTCCAGTCGACCCGAACGTTGTCAACCTCACAATTAATGACAAGCCGGTTGTAGCGCGAAAAGGCGAGTTGATCATCGCTGCGGCCGACCGCACCGATGATTTCATTCCACGATTTTGTTATC
Organism: Acidimicrobiaceae bacterium; assembly: GCA_947488385.1. Lineage (GTDB taxonomy): Bacteria > Actinomycetota > Acidimicrobiia > Acidimicrobiales > Ilumatobacteraceae > BACL27. The sequence goes on from CANKZL010000093.1 coordinate 1,255, forward strand.
ACCCGCGTATGTCGCCAGTTGGCATGTGTCGGCAATGTTTAGTTGAAGTTGAAACGCCGCGCGGACCGATGATGGTTGTCTCGTGCATGACACCGGTTGCTGAAGGCCAAGTTGTGCGCACAGCAACTGAAGGGGTAAAGAAAGCTCAAGAGGGCGTTCTTGAATTACTGCTGGCGAATCATCCACTTGATTGCCCGGTTTGTGACAAGGGTGGCGAGTGTCCGCTTCAAGATCAGGCATTTAGTCATGGTCCTGGTGAGAGTCGATTCGTTGAAGAGAAGCGCCATTATGAAAAGCCGATTGCGATCAGTGACATTGTTTATCTAGATCGTGAACGATGCATTTTGTGTGATCGTTGTACGCGGTTTGCCGACGAAGTCGCTGGTGACGCACTGATTACCTTTACGAGTCGTGGCAATGACACACAAGTTTTGACTTTTCCCGACGAACCGTTTAGTTCATACTTTTCTGGAAACACGGTTCAGATCTGCCCAGTCGGTGCGTTGACTGCAAAGCCGTATCGATTCAAAGCGCGCCCTTGGGACCTTGAGCAGACTGAAAGTACATGCACTTCGTGTTCAGTTGGCTGTCGAACCGTTGTGCAGAGCAGCCGCGATGAGTTGGTTCGCTATCAAGGTGTTGACATTGACCCGGTGAATTGGGGTTGGTTGTGCGATCGCGGTCGATACAACTTCGAGTCGATAAATTCGCCCGATCGTCTCACGACTCCGCTAGTTAAAAACGGCGCAGAACATGTTGCAACTTCTTGGTCGGTTGCTCTTGAAAACGCTGCACGAATGATTCGACTGTCGTTGGCTCAGAACGCCAACTCGGTTGCGATTTTGGGTGGTGCCCGAGGAACAAACGAAGATGCTTTCGCATGGGCGATGTTGGCAGACAAACTTGGGATCAATCAACGTGATGCTCAACTCGGGGATGGTCTGAGTCCTGAAATCTTTAATCTTGCACAGGCGACAATTGACGAGACTTGTGCAGCGAGCACGATCATCTTGCTTTCTCCTGACCTAAAAGAAGAACTTCCTGTGCTCTACCTGCGCGTGCGCGACGCTGCCCAAAAGCGCAAAGCACGAATCGTAGAATTTTCTTCGCGTGACTCAGGTTTGAGCCCATATGCCTGGCGTACGGTGGGCTTTGAGCCGGGGCACCAAGCACAAGTTGTGCGCGAAACGTTGACATCTGCCGAGATGAAAGAGCAACTTGGACGCGGACAAGTCGTTGTGGTTGTTGGTCGACCAAACTTGGCCGAGAACGAAGTGTTCACTTTGCAAGCGCTTGCCGAAGTTTTTGGTGTAGTGCCGAATGCAAAAGTTCTGCCGGTTTTGCGACGCGGCAATGTGCGTGGTGCAGTAGCGGCCGGTTTGACCCCCCAGAATAATTCTGGCGACGCAATTGATATTTTAAATGCTGCCGCCGCAGGAAAAATCGAGTGTCTTGTGCTCTTGGGGTCTGACCCGATGTCAGATGTTGCGGATGCTGGGCTTGTGCAACGTGCGTTGGCGCAAGTTAAAAACTTGATCAGCATCGACACGATGATCAATAGTTCAAATCGAAATGCTGACATCGTGCTTCCGGCTGCGGCGTATGGCGAAAAGAACGGCACAACTACCAATCTTGAAGGTCGCGTGAGCAATGTTGCGCAGAAAATTACTCCACGAGGCACGTCACGTCCGGACTGGATGATCGCAACTGAATTGAGCATTGCGTTAGGCGTTGATATCGGTGTTTCGAGTCTTGAAGATTTGAATCAAAAACTTGTCAGTTCGGTATCTGCGTTTGCGCCGAGCGCTGATGCAAAGTCAACTCACGGTGACGGCGTATTGATGACTCGCGAGACACCCGTGACGATTTCGGGAAGTCAGACTAAAGCCGTAGATCGAAACGCCTACAACTACCGTCTGATTGTTTCGCGCACAATGTATGACACGGCGCAGTCAACTGTTGCGAGTCCTTCGCTGGTCGGAATCATCAATGACTCGGCGATTTATGTTCATCCTCTTGATCTTGCGCGAATTGGTGTTGTTGAAGGAACCAATGTTCGTGTTGGAGCCGAAGGAACCAATGTCGTCATTGCAATTCGTGCCCATAACGGTGTGCACCGAGGTACTGCATGGTTGCCGTTCAATCACACAGGTGTTGATGTGCGACCGTTACTGAATATCGCTGGCGATGTCGTTGATGTACGAATCGAGCCGATCAAGTGATTGCTCTCGATTCGCTTCTGGTTGACGATTTGCTGTGGGCACCGTTGTTGATCGTTTTGGTCAAAGTGCTTATTGTTTTTGTCGTTGGATTGTTGGCGACAATGTTGATGGTTTGGTTCGAACGCAAAGCGATTGCCGGTATGCAAAATCGAATCGGCCCAAACAAAACAGGCCCATTTGGAATCTTGCAGACACTTGCTGACGGCATCAAGCTGTTTTTCAAAGAAGACCTTTTTCCGACTCGAGCAGATCGTTTTGTTTTTGCTCTGGCCCCGTTTTTGAGTTTCGTACCGGCATTCTTATCTTTTGCGATCATTCCACTCGGAGGAGATTTTCGAGACGGCTCATCTGGAGAAGTGACACTGTTTGGGCAAGTAACTCGCATTCAACTTGCCGACCCGCCAATCGGCGTTCTCTTTGCACTGGCTATTTCGTCGATTGCTGTTTACGGCATCATGCTTGCAGGTTGGTCGAGCGGTTCGAAGTATCCACTTTTGGGTTCGGTGCGTGCGTCAGCACAGATGGTTAGCTACGAGGCTGCACTCGGACTTTCGCTTGCTTGCGTTTTGTTGCTTGCAGGGACTCTTTCAACAAGTGGAATTGTCGCCGCGCAATCAACAATTACCGATTGGCACTTCATCTCAACAGGAATTGTTCCATTCGTTATTTTCTTGATTGCCGCAACAGCCGAATTGAATCGACCACCGTTTGATCTCGTTGAAGCAGAACAAGAGTTGGTCGGCGGCTTCAACACCGAATATTCGTCAATCCGCTTTGCATTGTTTTATTTGGCAGAGTTCATGAATACCGTGACGATGTCAGCCTTGATCGTCACCTTGTTCTTTGGTGGTCCGCAGCCTTTGGCGATCGGTAACTTCGTGTTTGACATTCCGCTTCTGCCAAATGCGCTTGAAGGAACTGTTTGGTTGTTGGCAAAGATTTTGGTGTTCTTGTATATGTACATCTGGTTCCGCGCAACGTTGCCGCGGTTGCGTTACGACCAGTTGATGGACTTGGG
>CANKZL010000094.1 GCA_947488385.1 Acidimicrobiaceae bacterium
TGGCATCGCCGACTCGCACCTCAAGTTCGGGGTCAAAAGTTGCGCCACGTGCCATCGACACCGGAAATGCAGTTGCTTCGCCAACTACAACGCCTCGCGGGCCGTCAGAAAAATGAAAACCAGGTATGCCGAGTCGCTCAACTTTGGCCGCCCTGAACGGGCGACTGTGATAGCCGCCTGTTGTTATGTCTTTAATGCCCACCCAAAACGGAACTCCGCCATCTAAGCAATGAACTTTTTCGTCAAGCGTCATTAACGCAACAAGCTCGGCCGCGACTACCTCAGGTTTTAGACCAGTTCTGGTTTTTTTGAGTGCGGTTTCGTATGCGGTTGCCACACGATGAGACTAGGCGAAAATAATTTTCGCCGAAATTCTAAGTTTTCTATTCGACGCGCAAGCCAGAGATTGCGCGAGCAATCACCAGCTGCTGGATTTCGCTCGTGCCTTCAAAGATGGTGTGAATCTTGGCGTCGCGGTGCCAGCGTTCGACTGGATACTCGCGTGTGTAGCCGTAGCCACCCAAGATTTGAATTGCATCTTCGGTGACGCGCACGGCCATCTCTGATGCGTAGTACTTGCTCTGCGAACCTTCGGCGTTTTTGTATCCGCCATTTTTTGCAAGCCACGATGCTCGCCAAATCAACAAACGCGCTGCATCAATTTCGGTGATCATGTTGGCGAGTTTGAATGCAATGGCTTGGTGCATGATGATCGGCTTGCCGAATGCCTTGCGCTCTTTGGCATAGTCAAGTGCAAATTCGTAAGCGGCGCGTGCAACACCAAGTGCCTGAGCACCTACTGCTGGGCGTGTTGCTTCGAATGTCGCCATTGCTGGTTGCTTGCCGCTTGACGTACCTTCGCGGTACCGCGCAAGTTTTGCATCTAGTTTTTCTTTACCGCCCAACAAACAGCGACCGGGCACACGAACGTCTTCAAGCACTACTTCTGCCGTATGACTGGCGCGAATGCCGTGCTTCAAATACTTCTGCCCCTGTGACAAACCTTTTGTGCCGGGCGGAATGACGAACGAAGCTTGGCCACGGCCTTTTAATTCAGGATCAACTGCGGCAACAACCACGTGCACGTTGGCGATGCCACCGTTGGTGATCCATGCTTTTGTACCGTTCAACACCCATTCGTCATTCGCTTCGTCATAAACGGCACGCGTACGCAAGTTTGAAACATCGCTACCTGCATCTGGTTCGCTGACGCAAAATGCGCCGAGCTTCACATCGTCAGGTGTGCCGTAACACTGCGGCACCCACTCCATCATTTGTTCTGGTGTGCCGTTGCCAGCGATACCGGCAGCTGCAAGACCCGAACCCATGATTGCCATGCCAATACCAGCATCGCCCCAGAACATTTCTTCGATTGCGACAACCATCGTTAGACCAGTTGGGTCGGCCATTGCGTTCATGATGAAATCAAGACCATATAAACCGATCTTGGCTGCCTCTTGCACGACTGGCCACGGGAACTCTTCGCGTTCATCCCACTCGTGTGCGGCAGGGCGAATGGTGTCAACAGCGAACTGATGAATCCAATCTTTAAGTTGCAGTTGGTCGTCGTTTAAAGAGAGTGAAAAATCAGCCATAACCATAAGTTATCTGACAACATTCAGCATTCTGAAGCGCGAGCCAAAAAACTTAAGCCTTGCGAAGTTTTGTTCCCTCTTTGGTGGTCTCAACCAAATAGCCAAGCGATTGAAGCTCATCGCGAATCGCATCGGCAGTTGCAAAGTCGCGGGCAACTCTTGCGGCATCTAGAGCCTTTGCGCGCGAAACAAGTTCGTCGCTGATAGTTGCCACTTCGAGGTTTATGCCAAACGCCACACACATTTCGCGCACAGCCGAAGCAAGTGAACCAGCCAATTTTGTATCGCTCGAATCAACCGCGACATTGGCCCGACGAATTGCATCAAACATCACACCAACCGCGACGGGTGTATTCAAATCGTCGTTCATCGCCGTGCGGAATGCATCAAGCGTTGCCGCATCAGGTGTTGCAGTGAGCAAACTTGTGCGCGAATGAAACGAATCGACGCCGGCGAGTGCGTTGACCGAAGCATCAATGTTGTCGAGACCAACTTTGACTGGTGACCGATAGTGAGTTTGCAACAACAACATGCGGTACGCGCGAGCGTCATAACGATCTAGCAAGTCAGGCAGGTTGGTGACGTTGCCCAAACTCTTGGACATTTTTTCGCCTTCAGTGTCGACAACAAACCCGTTGTGCATCCAGTGATGGGCAAAATCTTTGCCGAGCGCGACCGCTTGAGCGCGCTCGTTTTCGTGATGCGGAAATCTCAAGTCGGCGCCACCGCAATGCAAATCAAAACCTTCGCCAAGTAGCTCAAGACTCATCACGACACATTCGCTGTGCCAACCTGGTCGACCTTCGCCCCATGGCGACGCCCACGACGGCTCGCCTGGCTTTGAAAACTTCCACAACACGAAATCTGCAGGATGCTTTTTTTGATCAGCACCAAACACGGTGCGGTCGCCACCACCTGCGAGCATGTCGTCAATATTTTGGTGTGCAAGCAAGCCGTAGTCTGCGACAACGCTCGTACTCATATATATGCCGTCATCAGTCGCGTATGCGGCATCTTTTGCAATGAGTTCGGCAATTAATCCAACTATCTGTTCGACATATTCGGTGGCTCGAGGCACATCTGTTGGCCGCAACACGCCAAGACGCGACATCGAGTCAAACCAAACGTGTTCGCACTTTTGGGCGATGTCTAGCCAAGGTCGATTTTCGCGAGTTGCGCGGTCAATAATCTTGTCGTCAATATCTGTGATGTTGGAAACGAGTCGAACCGCGACCCCCGTCCATTCGAGATAACGGCGCAAAATGTCGTAAACGAGTGTCGCTCGCCCGTGCCCGATATGTGGTGGGCCATAAACCGTTGGTCCGCAAAGGTAAATGCTTAGTTGCCCCGGCACACGCTGTTTGAGCGGGCGAATTTGCGAAGTCGCTGTGTCATACAGATTAAGCACGATGTTTAAGGATAGGCGAGTACCGTTATTTCGTCATGTCACGCGTACCCGAGAAGCCAACAATGGACGGTGTTGAGGCACGACTCATATCTCAGTGGGAACTTGACGGCATCTACCGATTTGATCGCCAAGCAACGCGCGAAAATATTTTTGCAATTGACACACCCCCACCCACAGTTAGCGGTTCGCTGCACATGGGGCATGTTTTTTCATACACACATACCGACACGCTGGCACGATTTTGGCGCATGCGCGGCAAATCAGTTTTTTATCCGATGGGATGGGATGACAACGGTCTGCCAACCGAGCGACGCGTACAAAATTTTTATGGGGTGTCGTGCGACCCATCGCTGAAATATGTCGCAGGTTTTGAACCTCCGTTTCGCGGTGATCCACCGAAAGATGCGCGCGCCGTGCCGATCTCGCGACCGAATTTCATCGAATTGTGCGATGAACTAACTGCGCAAGACGAAAAAGTTTTTGAAGATCTGTTTCGTCGCCTGGGTTTATCAGTCGACTGGAGTTTGCTCTACACGACAATTAGCGAACATGCTCGACGCACGGCGCAGTCGGCGTTCTTGCGCAACCTTGAACGCGGCGAGGCTTACACCCAAGAAGCGCCGACACTTTGGGATGTCGACTTTGGCACGGCAGTCGCGCAAGCTGAACTTGAAGATCGCGAGCGACCTGGCGCGTTTCACAAATTGAAATTTCATGTGCCCGATGAAACACGAAGTGAATTCACTGTTGAAACGACGCGACCTGAGTTGATCGCCGCGTGTGTTGGTCTAGTCGCCCACCCAGACGATGCGCGATACCAACATTTGTTCGGCAAAATTGCGCACACGCCAATTTTCAATGTTTCTGTACCAGTGCACGCCCACCCGCTGGCCCAACCAGACAAGGGTTCGGGCATCGCCATGGTTTGCACATTTGGTGACTTGACCGACGTGATTTGGTGGCGTGAACTCAATCTCGCCACTCGACCGATAATTGGTCGTGACGGTCGATTTGTTGCCGAAGCTCCAGAAATAATGTCAGCCGATGCACGCAAGCAATATGCGAGGCTCGCCGGAAAAACAGTGAAACAAGCACAAACCCTGACGGTTGAAATTTTGCGCGAGACGGGCGAACTCATTGATGAGCCGCGTGCAATTACTCACCCGGTGAAGTTTTACGAAAAAGGCGACCGTCCGCTCGAGATTGTTACAAGCCGACAGTGGTATATCCGCAACGGTGGTCGAGACGAGCAGCTGCGCGAAAAATTGCTCGCACGCGGCGACGAGTTGACATGGCATCCAGATTTCATGCAACACAGATATGCAAATTGGGTGGGCGGATTAAACGGTGACTGGCTCGTCAGTCGTCAGCGATATTTCGGCGTTCCGATTCCGTTGTGGTATCGCCTCGATGCACAAGGCGAAATTATTTACGAAAACC
>CANKZL010000095.1 GCA_947488385.1 Acidimicrobiaceae bacterium
CTCGGCGAAGACATTCGCGAAGGTCTCACTGCGATTGTCACCGTGAAGTTGCGCGACCCACAGTTTGAAGGTCAAACAAAAGCAAAACTTGGCAACGTTTCGATTCGCTCATTCGTGCAAAAAGAAACAAATACAAAACTCGAAGAGTGGATGCTTGAAAATCCAACCGAAGCAAACCGAATCGTTAAGAAAGCAGTCGCCGCCGCGCAAGCACGCATCGCGGCAAAAAACGCGCGCAATGCGGTGCGCCGTAAGACCGCATTGTCTGGTGCGGGCATGCCTGACAAACTCAAAGACTGTCAAAGTGGCAACCCTGCTGAGAGCGAACTGTTCATCGTTGAAGGTGACTCTGCGGGTGGCACCGCGGTTGATGCACGCGATCCGCAAACGCAAGCAATTTTGCCGATCCGCGGAAAGATTCTTAACGTTGAGCGAGCCCGACTCGACAAAATGTTGAAGAACACCGAAGTACAAGCACTAATCACGGCAATCGGCGGCGGAGTCGGCAACGATGAGTTTGCCGCCGACAAAGCTCGCTACCACAAAGTGATTATTTTGGCCGACGCTGATGTTGACGGCAGCCACATTCGCACACTGCTACTGACATTCTTTTATCGTCAGATGCGACCGATGGTTGAGAGTGGTTTCATCTATATTGCGCAACCTCCGTTGTTCTCAACCGAAGTTGGCAAAGAAAAGACCTACCTCAAAGATGAGTCGGCAAAAGAGAAGTTTTTGGCCGCCAACCCAAATCACAAAAAAGAATTTCAACGCCTCAAAGGACTCGGCGAAATGGATTGGCAAGAACTTCGCAGCACCACGATGGATTCAGCAACGCGAACCTTGTTGCAAGTCAATGTGGAAGAAGCCGCGGAAGCTGAAAATATCATGAGCGTATTAATGGGCGATGATGTTGAAAGCCGCAAATCTTTTATCCAAAAAAATGCTCGCGACGTTCGCAACCTCGACTTCTAACGACTAACCAACTAGGAAACAACAGCCATGGCCGCCAAAAAACCAGCAAAGAAACTTGGTAAAAAGTCGTTACCGAAACCGTCGGCAAAAAACTCTGGCGCCGCGCAACTTCCTCTTGCTCCAAGTGTCAGTGTGCAACCGGTTCAACTTCAAGACGAAATGGAACGCTCGTTTCTTGATTACGCAATGTCGGTCATTATGTCGCGAGCACTTCCAGACGTTCGCGACGGCCTCAAGCCGGTGCACCGTCGCATCATCTGGGACATGCATCAACAGGGCTTTCGCCCCGACCGACCATTTGTCAAGTGCGCTCGCGTCACTGGCGACACAATGGCTCGATATCACCCGCACGGCGATGGTGCGATTTACGACGCGTTGGTGCGTATGGCCCAACCGTTTTCGTTGCGCCATCCGCTAATTGATTTCCACGGCAACTACGGCTCTCCAGACTTTGGTCCGGCCGCGAGTCGCTATACCGAGTCGCGTTTGCATCCATTGGCGATGCAATTGTTGGCAGATATCGACGAAGACACAGTCGATTTAATTTCAAATTACGACGGCACATCTGAAGAGCCGTCAGTTCTTCCGGCACGTTTTCCTAACCTTTTGGTCAACGGGTCACAAGGCATCGCTGTTGGCATGGCGACAAGTATTCCGCCACACAATCTCGGCGAGGTCGTAGACGCAACTTTGCACTTGATCGATAATCCTGAGGCATCGATCGCCGACTTGATGAAATTCGTCAAAGGCCCAGATTTTCCAACTGGAGGCTTGATTCTTGGCCGCAGTGGCATCAACGATGCTTATAAAACAGGTCGTGGCAGCATCAAGATGCGAGCCAAAGTTGCAATTGAAGATGGCGTGCGCGGACAAATGCGCATCGTTGTCACCGAATTGCCATATCAAGCGAGTTGCTCGGCAATTGCGGCACGAATCCAAGAACTTGTTGATGGTGGCGAACTAGACGGCATCGCCGACGTCAACGACAACTCATCGGGTGGTGAAACCAATTTGATCATCACGCTCAAGCGCGATGCGAACTCAAACGTCGTAATGAACAACTTGTTCAAACTCACGACACTGCAAACGAGTTTTCCTGTCAACATGGTTGCCCTTGTTGATGGTGTGCCACGCACTGTTAATTTGCGCGATGCTTTACAAGGCTATGTACGTCACCAAATTGACGTAATCACGCGTCGCAGCAATTATCGCTTGAAAAAAGCGCAAGACCGCGGCCACATTCTTGAAGGCCGGCTTAAGGCACTCAATGTCATTGACGCAGTCATCAAAGTTATTCGTGGCAGCGAAGACGGCAATGCGGCCAAAGCTTCACTGATGGGCAAGCAGTTCGGCTTCACCGAGCGTCAAGCCATCGACATTCTCGATATGCAATTGCGTCAGTTGACTCGACTTTCGCGCATTGATCTTGAAACCGAACAAAAAGACGTGCAGACGCATATCAAAGAACTCAAAGCGATTTTGAATGACGACAAGAAGCTTCGTGCAGTAATTTCAAAAGAGCTCTCAGCGGTTCGTGAAACGTTCGCCACCGATCGGGTCTGCAAAATTACAGCCGACGTCGGCGAAATGAGCGTTGAAGACCTGGTCGATAACCGCGAACTCGTAATAGTGATGACGCAGGCTCAATACATCAAGAGTGTTTCTGCTGATTCGTTCAGGTCGCAGGGCCGTGGTGGGCGTGGCGTATCTGGGGCGAAAATGAAAGACGCCGACATTGTGCGCAATGTTATTTTCACAACCTCGCACGCGTATCTGTTGTTTTTCTCCAATCGTGGTCGGGTTTACCGCCTACGAGCACTCGAAATTCCTGAGCGCGAGCGCACGGCAAAAGGTATTCCAATCGTCAACTTGCTGCCACTTCAAAATGGCGAAACTATTCAAGCAATTATTGACACACGCGAATTCCCTGGCACCAGATATTTGTTCTTCGTTTCACGCCAAGGTCAAGTTAAAAAGACGGCGTTCAACGAATACGATTCTTCTCGCCGCGATGGTTTGATCGCATTGAAACTGCGTCCGAAAGACGAACTCGTTCGTGTAATCGAAACAGGTGGCACCGACGATGTCTTCATCGTTAGTCGTGGCGGTCAAACAATTCGCTTCTCCGAAAAACAAGTTCGCCCTATGGGCAGATCTGCTGCCGGTGTCCGCGGCATGCGCCTGCGCGCCGGTGATGAAGTCGTTTCAGTCGACGTCGCGAAAGACGATTCATCAATTTTGCTTGTCACCGAGTCTGGTTACGGTAAGCGAACTCAAATCAGTAACTTCACTCGCAAGGGTCGAGGCGGCATGGGCATGATTGGCATCAAGCTGACTGGCAAAAAAGGTCGAGTAGTTGCCGCGTTTATGGTCGGTATTGAAGACGAAATTGTTGCGGTTTCATCAGCCGGCACAACAATTAGAACTCCAGTTAAAGAGATCTCGAGTCAAGGCCGTGCCGCCACAGGTGTGCGCGTAATGAGCCTTGGTGCAGGTCAAGTTGTTGCGTCTGTTGCGCCAATTTTGGCCAGCGACGAAGTTTAAATATTTTTTCTCGCTCCCGTTTTAACCAACACGAAAACGGCTCCGCTGTTTTATTCGTCGTACTTATCGCCTCCGTGATGACGGCTTCTTTGGTTTCAATTGCGCACACAACTAGTCGAATAATTGACGCTCAACGAGCACAGTTCGCTGCCGATGCCGCAGCACTAAATTGCGTGTTAATAGATTCAACTTCTGCGCAACAAACTGCACAGCAAATTGCAACACAGAATCACGGCGAGCTTTTAGAATTAGATTCGTTGCGTGGCTGGTGTGCCGTAGTTGTCAAGTCACATGCAGTTGCGCGTCGCGCAGTAGCCGTGTCAAGTAGTGGGGTTGACCTGCCTACACTGCAAAGGTGAGTTCTTCACCAGTTTCAAACACGCCCAAGCCGCGGGTTCGTCGTGTTTCACGCGTCATTCGCGATATTGACCCATGGTCGGTTTTCAAAGTTGGTTTGGCTTTCCATCTTGTTTGTTATTTTGTCGCGTTAATTTCACTGGTTTTGTTGTGGAACGTGGCGCAATCCACCGGCACCCTTGACAATGTCGAAAACTTTCTTGAGTCATTCGGCTGGCAGACATTTAAATTTGACGGTTCGCAGCTGTTTGCCAATCTTTCAATTTTGGGATTATTCGGCGTAATTCTCGGCACCGGCCTATGGGTGCTTTTAGCAACGATTTTCAACCTGATTACTGATCTCGTTGGTGGCGTGAGAGTTACGGTGCTTGAAGAAGAAGTGCGGATTATTGCGGTTGAGGCTGACGAAACTGCGCAGTAGCCTTGCAAGTCCTCGTTTTAATTCGGGGCTATAGCTCAGTTGGTTAGAGCGCATCCCTGATAAGGATGAGGTCACAAGTTCGATTCTTGTTAGCCCCACCAG
>CANKZL010000096.1 GCA_947488385.1 Acidimicrobiaceae bacterium
CCGACACAGTTGGCACGATGCGCCATTTATTTCTTGGTGTTCACCACATGGATAAAAATCGGGTGATTGCCGCAATGGCTCGCGCTGGCGGTCAGACCGTAGTTTTCTGCGACACCAAGCGTGCGTGTGACAAAGTCTCTGATGATTTGGCAAGTCTCGGTGAAAAAGTCTCGGCGCTTCACGGTGATATGGCTCAAGGTGCGCGCGAGAGATCGTTGCGCAAGTTCGCCCAACGCGAGCTCAATATTTTGGTCTGTACCGATGTCGCGGCACGTGGCATTGACATTGACGATGTGAGCATTGTCGTGCACTATGTGCCGCCACTAGAAGTCAAAACGTATTTACATCGTTCGGGTCGAACCGCGCGCGCTGGCAAAGACGGTTGGGCAGTGACGTTGGCCGAATACAACCAGCACACGACGTGTCGAATTATTCAGCGCGGACTTCGTCTTGAAGCCCAGGCCCCAATCGAAGTCTTCTCAAACGACAAGCGTCTGGCTGATCTCAGTTCGTTTTTTTAGCGGCGAACCAAGTCGGGCGCGACTTTTCAAACGCAGTAATGGCATCACTGTGCTTCAACGAAATTGCGATGTCGTCAAGACCGTTTAAAAATCGATTCTGAGTATCGGCGTTCATCGCAAATTTCTCGCTTAAGCCGTGGCTCGGCACTTCTACCAAAAGTTTTTCGACATCGACCGTGATTTCAGTTTGCGGATCAGTTTCGATGATGCTCCAAAGTTTGGCGACAACTTGTTCGGCTAATTCAACGACGATCAAACCGTTTTTTCCACAGTTGTTGCGAAAGATATCGCTGAAGCTTGGCGCGATTACTGCGTTGAAGCCACCTTGTTGAATCGCCCACACGGCGTGTTCGCGCGATGAGCCGACACCAAAACTTTTGCCTGCAACCAAAATTGATGCACCTGCGTATCGTTCGTCGTTGAGCACGAAGTTGCGGTCGTCGCGCCAAGTCGAAAAGAGTCCTTTTTCGAAACCTGTGCGCTCAACGCGCTTCAACCACTCGGCCGGAATAATTTGATCGGTGTCGACATCGCTGCGCTTGAGCGGCACACCGCGCCCCGAAATTATGCGCACTGCTTTCACTACAAATCCTCGGGCGATGCGAAGTGGCCGGCCACTGCGGTTGCAGCAGCCACAGCAGGCGAGACCAAGTGTGTTCTGCCGCCACGACCTTGGCGACCTTCGAAGTTGCGATTTGATGTGCTGGCTGCACGCTCTTGCGGTGCGAGTTTGTCGGGGTTCATCGCCAGACACATTGAGCAACCTGGTTCGCGCCAGTCGATGCCTGCATCGATAAATACTTTGTCAAGGCCCTCGGCTTGGGCTTGCAACTTGACGGCATGGCTGCCTGGCACGACCATAACGCGTTTGACTTTTACTTTTCGCCCACGCACGACGTCGGCCGCTGCGCGCAAGTCTTCGATTCGCGAATTCGTGCATGATCCAATAAAAACTGTGTCGACTTTGATGTCGCGAATCGCGGTGCCGGCACTTAGGCCCATGTATTCGAGCGCGCGCGTCACGCTGTCGCGCTCGGTCGCATCGCTGTAGTCGCTTGGCGAAGGCACGCGACCGTTCAGAGCCACAACTTGCGCGGGGTTAGTGCCCCAAGTTACGTGTGGTGAAAGTTTGCTCGCATCAATCGTCACTTCTTTGTCGAATACGGCGCCATCATCCGTGCGAAGCGTCTTCCAGTCGGCGATCGCAGTGTCGAACTCTGCGCTAGTTGGAGCAAATTCGCGACCTCGCAAATAATTGAAAGTCGTTTCGTCTGGGGCAACAAGACCTGCGCGCGCGCCAGCTTCGATCGACATATTGCAAACGGTCATGCGACCTTCCATTGAGAGTGCGCGAATTGCTGCGCCGCGATATTCGATCACGTGGCCGATGCCGCCGCCCGTGCCGATTTCGCCGATCACCGCAAGGATTATGTCCTTTGCGGTAACTCCGTTTGGCGCGATGCCGTCAACCGTCACGCTCATCCACTTTGGTCGTGCTTGAGGCAAAGTCTGTGTTGCAAGAACATGTTCAACTTCGCTTGTGCCGATGCCAAATGCGAGTGCACCAAACGCGCCGTGTGTTGCGGTGTGGCTGTCGCCGCAAACAATTGTCATGCCTGGCAATGTGCGCCCTTGTTCAGGACCAATTACGTGCACGATGCCTTGACCTGGGTCGCCCATTGGATAAAGAGTGATCTTGAATTCTTTGGCGTTGTTGCGCAACACTGCAATTTGTTTTGCCGAGATCTCATCGGCAATCGGCAGATGAATGTTTTCAGTCGGCACGTTGTGGTCTTCGGTGGCGACAGTCAAATCTGGGCGACGAACCGTTCGTTGGGCCAAACGCAAACCATCAAATGCCTGCGGGCTCGTCACTTCGTGAATCAGGTGCAAGTCGATATATATAAGGTCTGGTTGATTTTGCCCCGAGCTGACCACGTGGCGATCCCAAATCTTTTGGGCAAGGGTTTTTGGCTGCAAACTCACCGTTCTATTCAACCAGCAACAAAACGTTCATCAATGTCACATATTGCAACGAGCCAGCGCAAATGCATAGCCGTTAGAGAGTTTCATGGTGCGAGCCGAGATTTTGTGCCTTGGTACACATCGGTCGCATGCAAAAAGACACCAAAAAGTCGGCGACTGTGCGCGCCAAGCCAATCGATCTAGCCACATGTGTTGAAGCGAGCCTGCACACTTCGCTCGACGGTTTCGATCTACCGCGTGCTCGTCTCTACGGCGTCAGCATCGTCAATGCAAACGGAGTTGCAAGTCATGAAGACGGCGCGCTGCGAATAAGTTTTCTTGCCGAGCACGGCGATGTTTACGAACTACTCGATGCCCCGAGCAGTGCAATTGCCCGCATGTTTGACGCAGCAGTTGTTCTAACTTGTGGTTGGGCCGCGCCGATCTCGCGACAAGATCACGGTGATCACGGTGATCACGATGATCACGATGCACCAGACGAAACGACCGACGATGAAGTGCCACCAAGCCAACACCCGCAGCGACGCCGAGTTCGACTAGTTGTTGTGGTCTGTGACGATGGTGTGGCGTCGGTCTTGCGTTTTGCCGACACACCCGACGACATCGTCACCGATGCCGGCTCGGCGCGGGGCAGTTTGGCCGATGCAGTCAACAACTTGTGGTGCGACCCCAAGGTTGTGGTCAGCCGCGAGAGCCTTGACTAAGCGAAGAGGTTTAAAGCGATCGGTAATAAACCGACATGCATGCTTCAACAAGATTCGGTACAAAGAATTCTTTCTTGGCGAACACGGCATTGTGGCCACCGTGAACTTCGAAAACTTCAACGTTGTTTATCAACTGATATAACTCAGTTTGACGACTCGGCGCGACAACGCCATCTTCGGTTGTGATTACAACAGCAGCAGGTTCATCGAATTTTGATAGCCACTCGCGCGAGTCAAAATTGCCGATTGCACTACCGGCCTCAAGAATGTGACGCCAGTCGTGGCTCGCAATTTGTTGCACGGCCCAAGGTGCCAAACCGTTTGACTTGCGTTGCAAATAAAGTTGGTCTGTTAGCCAGGTTCGCGCTTGTGGTGTTGTGAGTCGCGATAGCGCAGCCAAACCTGTGAGACCAAAAAAACTTAATTTCTCTGGGCCTGATTTCGCGAAATGGCTCGCCGTTGAGCACAACACGATGCCACGTACGCGTTGCTCGTGTCGTTGCCACAACAACTGAGCGATTGTTCCGCCCATCGAATAACCAACTGGAATAAAAGTTGAGATGCCCAGTACGTCGGCCAACGCTGCGGCATCGTCGGCGCAGTCTTCAAGTTTGAAATTCGATTTAGTACGAATTCCTCGACCGTGTCCGCGTTGATCAAGTGCGATGACATTGAAGTTTTCGCTCAGCGCGTCAAAACATGTGAACCAGTTCAGGTCGGCAGTTGCGGTCCAACCGTGCAAAAGCAAAAGTGTCGGCGCACCAGCGGGGCCTTTCTTCTCACGATAAAAAGTTTTTCCGCGACCCGGAAGTTCGATTTCGTAGCCAGGTGGCAAGCCGGCCAGTGGTGCCACGGTTTTGTTCATCACTGTGGTCGTGTCTCTAATACTTTGACTTTCAATTTGCCGTTTGGTGCATCGTAAACAACCATGTCGCCAGCCTTTGCACCGAGTAGTGCCGAGCCGAGGGGAGAAGTCGGGCTCATCACCGGCGCGTCACTGGTTTCTTCGATGTGTCCAATCAAATAGCTTTCGGCCATCGAAGGATCATCGCCGTCATACAACACACTTACGATCATGCCGATGCTGACGGTGCCATCTTTAGATGGTTCGATTATCTCAACATTTTCGAGGATTGATTCAAGTT
>CANKZL010000097.1 GCA_947488385.1 Acidimicrobiaceae bacterium
CGAACTCCACAGGCGAGCCATTCATCCACCAAAGTGGCGCAAAAAGTCGCGGTAATCGCTGCCGAAGAAGCCATGCCTCTATCGTGGCAGCAATGCGAGTGAAAAATTTCAGGCCTGTGTCAAAGCGCACAAAGAATAGGAAATGAGCTAAACAATGCTCTCAAGCAAACGGGTTGGCCTCGGTGAGCGCATTGTCTTGGTTCATGGTTTCACCCAAACCTGTGAAACGTGGGACGGGATTGCCCAGCAGTTGAAAAGTGAGTTTGAACTTCTCGCCATCGATGCACCCAACCACGGCGACTCAAGCGATGTTTCGCTCAATCTTGAGTCTGGCGCCCGATCGATAATTGAAGTCGGCGATGAGGCAACGTATGTCGGTTATTCGATGGGTGGAAGATTCTGTCTAACAGCGGCATTTGCTGAGCCCAAAACTGTCAAGCGACTCGTTCTCGTGAGCACGTCTGCCGGCATCGAAGAACGAGACTTACGCAACAAGAGACTTACTAGTGATGAGGAGTTAGCAAAACGGGTTGAGCAGATTGGTGTTGCGCAATTCATTGACGAGTGGTTGACGAACCCGCTATTCAGCGGATTAACCAAAAAAAATAACCAGCGAGCAATTCGTCTGAAAAACACTGCAATCGGATTGAGTTCGAGTCTGCGGCTTTGCGGCGCCGGTCGCCAGCAACCCACTTGGACAAAACTCAACGAACTTGATATGCCTGTTCTAGTTATGGCTGGCGAAAATGATTCGAAATATGTTGAACTTGCCGAAAGAATGGTGCAAGCAATCGGTACAAATGCCAGATTACAGATTGTCAAAAATTCGGGTCACACTCCTCACATTGAACAGGAAAATGTTTTT
Organism: Acidimicrobiaceae bacterium; assembly: GCA_947488385.1. Classification (GTDB taxonomy): domain Bacteria; phylum Actinomycetota; class Acidimicrobiia; order Acidimicrobiales; family Ilumatobacteraceae; genus BACL27. The sequence goes on from CANKZL010000097.1 coordinate 866, forward strand.
GCGGAGAGTATTCGAAGTTTTGTTAAGCAAACTTCTTAGGACAAGATCAAACCGATACTTAGAGTTATCGCAGTCAAAATTTGTGTGCGACCAGTCATTGAAAGCACTGAAATCAGTTCACCACCTACTGCCCCACTGCGCACGCGTTTGATTGGTGTAACTGCTGAACTCAGACCAACCAGACCAATTAAGGCCAACGGATAGCTAAGAGCCAACACAAGAATTGCTAAAAGCGCCAACACAAAAAGTGATATAAAAAAAGATCTGGCTTTCTTGTCACCGAGCCGCACAGCAAGTGTCCGCTTGCCTGCCAGCGTGTCACCATCGATGTCGCGCAAGTTGTTTACTGCCAAAAGCGCACACGCTAAAGCACCAACAACAAGCGAGGCGATGAAACTTGTGATTGTGAGTTTTTCAATGAGCACAAAAGTTGTACCGGTTGTCGCTACGAGACCAAAAAATACAAAGACAAAAACCTCGCCCAACCCGAAATAACCGTATGGTTTTTTGCCGCCTGTGTAGAACCACCCCGCCAGAATGCAAAGAGCACCGACCACTAGAAGCCACAGCGACGTAAGGAGCGCGAGAATCAACCCGAAAATTGCGGCGACACCAAAACTCAAAAATGCAGCACGTTTAACAGCACTTGCTGTTTTTGCGCCCGAGCCGACGAGTCGCAACGGTCCGACACGCTTGTCATCGGTACCACGCACTCCGTCCGAGTAGTCGTTGGCGTAATTCACCGCAACTTGTAAAGCCAAACTTACGATCAACGCAAATATCGCATTTGACCAGACAGCAGTTGAACTTGCTTCGACGTTGACGCAAGCCGCGCCAACTACGACGGGGGCTATTGCTGCGGGAAGTGTTCGTGGTCGCGCGCCTTTAATCCACAAACTAAGTGACTCTTGCACAGATATAACTTAACAACAAAACATCTACGATGAATAGGTGCGCGAACTGATTGCAATTGATTTGCCGCCTGGTCCTGATTTTGTTGTCGCCCTGAATGAAATTTGGAATGACGGCGACGCCGTGCTGCCCATTGATCAGCGTTTGCCACGAGTCGCTCGTCAAGAATTGCTAAATCAATTCAAAGTCAAAGAAGTAATCACAAGCAATAATGAGCGACTGCGCCTCGAAAATTCACAACCAGTTGAAGACGGAGATGCACTAGTCATTGCGACTTCGGGCTCAACTGGTGCACCCAAAGGTGTCGTACACACGCACGAATCAATCAATAACGCGATTCAAATTACAGGCACGCGGTTGAGATGCGCATCAGATGACCACTGGCTGGCGTGTCTCTCGCTGGCTCATGTGGGTGGTTTATCGGTGGTGTTGCGCGCAATGTCTTACAAATCAACACTTAGTTTCGTTGATCATATTGATCAGGACTCAATCGATGCGGCGCTGAACTCTGGAGCGACGATGACTTCTCTGGTGCCAACCGTTTTACAGTCGGTTGACGTAAGACAGTTTCGAACTGTCCTAATTGGTGGAGCGCAGGCGTCGGGGGTATTACCACCAAATGTGGTCACGACTTACGGCCTGACAGAGACGATGGGTGGCGTGGTTTATAACGAAGAGCCGCTCGACCAAGTTGAAATTCGAATTTCGACGGACACGGAAATTCAAATCAAGAGTCCGACTTTGTTTCGTTGCTACCGAGACGGCACCGACACGCCAATGAAATCTGGTTGGTTCAATACAGGAGATCTCGGAGAACTTGTTGATGGCAAGTTGAAAGTTCATGGTCGCAAAGATGAACTCATAAACACTGGAGGTTACAAAGTATGGCCGAGCAGTGTTACCGCCGTTATTCGAAATATTGATCAGGTGAGCGACGTCGTAGTTGCAGGTATACCAGACGACAAGTGGGGTTCAGTAGTCACAGCGTGGATCGTTTTGAAAAAATCTGCAACCACGCTCAAGCTTGACGACGTAAGACAGCACGTCAAAATGACATTGCCCGATTATTGCGCGCCACAAAAGGTTTACTTAGTCGCTGAAATACCACGGTCAGCCTTAGGCAAACCGAAATTCGTTGAACTCAACAAAATGGTGTCGACTCAGTTGCCATGAGCGAAACACACACGCACCGACTGCCAAAGTCATTTTGGCGTCTGTTCACTTCGTCGACGATTTCAAATCTTGGCGACGGCATGGTCGTTGCTGCCGGTCCCCTTCTTGCTCTTTCGCTGACGGATGACACACGTTTGATCGCAACGGTGACTTTCGCCGCCATGTTGCCATGGTTGATTCTCTCTTTACCCGCAGGTGTCTACCTAGATCGACATGACCGACAAAAAATTATGTTTCGTGCAAACCTTGTTCGAGGATTGACCTTTGCGCTGATTGCAATTGGTGCAGCTACGGGCACTTTAAATATCTACCTACTGATCGCAGCAAGTGGCATTGCAGGTGTCTGTGAACTTTTCTTTGATATGAGTTCGCAAGCAATATTGCCAGCAGTCGTAGACGCCGAATCACTTGAACTTGCTAATAGCCGTTTGTACATTTCGCAAATTGTCAGCAATGGCTTTATTGGTTTGCCATTTGGGGCATGGATTTTTGTTTTTGCCTCGGAGGCCCCATTTGCAGTGAATGCGTTGGTGCTCGTGATTGCAGCCGTGTTAATTAGATCGATTCGTCTTCAAAAGCAACAACAGATCAAAGAATCGACTCAGTCATTTTCGACCGACCTAATGCAAGGCTTGTCGTGGCTTTGGAAGCATGACTTGCTTCGCACATTGGCGATCATGCTCGGTCTAGCAAACATGTGCGGCATGTTTGCCCAAGCCGTCTTTGTGAAGTTCGCGCGCGATGAACTTGGGCTTGGCGCTCAAGGTTTCGGGATCTTGCTCGCGGCGATTTCAGTTGGCTCGATTGTTGGTGGCTTGATTGGTGAGTCAGTCAGCAAAAAACTTGGACCGACGACCGCAATAATCTCTGCATACATAATTTTTGGATTATCAGATTTGATTCCGGGTATTTTCCCCGCAATATGGGCCGTCGCACTAAGTGGCGTCGTCATGGCAATAGCTGGAACAACTTGGAATGTGATCACAGTAAGCATGCGACAAAGACTCATACCCGCTGAACTCTTTGGCAGAGTGAACAGTGTTTATCGTTTTATCGGAACAGGCACCACGGCAATTGGTGCTCTCATAGGCGGGCAAATTGCGTTCAACTTTGGGCTTCGGGCGACTTACATCGCCTCAGGCGGCGTGTTGTTGATTGCGCTGGCAGTGATGACGCCAATTTTTTTGCGAGCCGCAAAAACTTACATCGTGCCTGAGCGAACTCCTGCGCCACCGTCAATCACATAAGTCTCGCCAGTTATCCACGACGCCAAATCCGAACACAAGAACAGGGCCAGGTTGGCGATGTCTTGGGGTTCACCGAGTCGTTTTGTTGGCAGCGCCGCAGCCAATTTGTCGCCAACATTTTCGATCAGAACTGATG
>CANKZL010000098.1 GCA_947488385.1 Acidimicrobiaceae bacterium
TCGCCAAGAAATCTGATCCACTCACAATGTTGACTATCGCCCTGACAGGTGCAGCATCGGCATTCATTTTGGTTTCACTACTCGGACCAAAATCTCTTAATCCTGAATTTCCAATAAATACTCAAGGTTGGCTATTCGTAGTCGCGATGGCTCTAGTGATCACAGTGCTTGCCACTGCGCTCTTTTTTGCGGGCATCAAACGCATCGGCCCGGGTGTCACTTCGATGGTCGAGACTTTTGAAGCGGTCGTCACAATTTCAATTGGCGTGATGCTGATGAACGAGTCGATCACGGCAATTCAAATTCTTGGGGCTGTAGTTGTGCTCGGCTCGATCGTCGCCATTGGATTAGCCGAATCGCGCGCCGAAAAACAGACTGGCAAACAGCCAGATTCTCACAGTGGAACTGTGCTCGACTTGCCAATATCCTAGAATTCGTAATTAAGTACAACTAAATAACAGAACTTCTTGCAGGGTTGGGTGTGATTCCCTATCGGCGGTTAAAGCCCGCGACTCTCACGAGCAATCGTGAGACTGATCTGGTGTGATTCCAGGGCCGACGGTTAAAGTCCGGATGGAAGCAAGAAGACGGTGGCGTCGCACGCGTGCATACGCGTTGTGCGACTCGTCGTTCGTTGACCCTGCATGTCGTTCGACGAACGAAAGAGATTTTCAGTGAACGACTTAGAGGCGATGCAAATTGCGATCTCCGCAGCAGATCGTGCACGTCTAATTTCGCGACCAAACCCGTGGGTTGGCAGCGTCGTCGTTACATCAACTGGCAAAACTTTTGACGGATCAACCAGCCGCGTCGGCGGCCCGCACGCCGAAGTTCAGGCTCTCGCCAGCGCTGGTGCTGATGCTGCAGGCGCAACTATATATACGACGCTTGAACCGTGCGATCACACAGGTCGCACTGGTCCTTGCTCGCAAGCAATAATCGATGCCGGCATCAAACGAGTTGTGGTGGGCATCGTCGACCCAGATGAAAAAGTTTCTGGTCGTGGCATCGCTCGCCTGCGCGAGGCTGGCATCACAGTCGAAGTTGGCGTACTCGCCGACGAAATCTCTTCGCAACTCGCTGCTTATATTCATCATCGCAAAACAAAACGACCATTTGTTGTTTTGAAAATGGCTATGACTCTAGACGGTCGCACCGCCGCCCCAGATGGCACCAGCATGTGGATTACCGGCGACATCGCACGAAAACGCGTTCAAGTTTTGCGTGCGCAAAGCGACGCCGTGTTGGTTGGAGCGAACACAGTGCGCATGGACGACCCACAACTCACAGTGCGCGACGTTGATGGCGATTCGCCGCGTCGCATTGTGCTCGGTGAAGTTTCACCCCAAGCACGCGTTAATCCGTGCACCCAGTGGAACGGCTCGTTGGTTGACCTGCTCGACGAACTTGGCCGCCAAGACGTGCTGCAACTACTTGTTGAAGGCGGGCCAACAGTTGCCGCCGCTTTTCACCGTGAAAAACTAATCAATCAATACATTTTGCATCTTGCGCCGGCAATAACTGGCGGCAACGACTCGCTACCCGTGTTCGAAGGCCACGGCATTGCGACGATGTCTGAACTTTGGCGTGGAAAATTCAAATCTTCAGAGCAACTTGGCGACGATCTTGAAATTGTTCTTGAATCAAACTCGCAACTACAGGAGACACACAAATGAACCAGCAAAATAACACTTCAAATAACGACGCAGATTTCGCTTCAATTGAAGAGATTATTGCCGCAATCGGTCGTGGCGAACTTGTCGTGATGGTCGACGACGAAGACCGTGAGAACGAGGGCGATTTGATCATGGCTGCACAGTTCGCCACCGCCGAAAAAATCGCTTTTATGGTGCGTCACACGTCTGGCGTTGTTGTTGCCCCACTCACTGGTGAACGTTGTGACGAACTGCGACTGCCACTGATGGTTGACAACAACACTGAGAGCCACCGCACGGCGTTTACGATTTCAGTCGACTTGCTCGAAGGCACAACAACTGGCATTTCTGCGGCTGATCGCGCGGCCACATTGTGCGCACTCGCTGATCCAAAAATTGTGCACAGTGCTTTTGCTCGCCCAGGTCACATCTTTCCGTTGCGAGCCCGTGACGGTGGCGTGCTCAAACGTGCTGGCCACACCGAGGCATCGGTTGATCTCGCTCGCCTCGCAGGTTGCGAACCAGCTGGCGTGATCTGTGAAATTCAAAATGATGACGGCACGATGGCTCGCGTTCCTGAACTTAAAAAGTTCGCCAAACAGCACGGGTTGTTGATGTCATCTATAGCCCGATTAATTGAATATCGCCGTCACCACGAGCGACTGGTCGAGCGCATGGGTTCGGCAAATGTGCCGACTGAGTGGGGCAAGTTTGAGTGCGTTGCATATCGCAGCACAATTGACGGCATCGAGCACTTGGCATTTGTGCTCGGCGAGGTCGGCAATGGCGAGCCCGTTTTGACTCGTGTTCACAGCGAATGTCTCACTGGCGATGTGTTCGGTAGTCGCCGTTGCGACTGTGGCCCGCAACTTGCAACGGCAATGCAAGCCGTGCAACAAGAAGGTCGCGGTGTGATCGTCTACTTGCGTGGTCACGAAGGTCGCGGCATCGGCATTGGTCACAAGATTCGTGCCTATTCATTGCAAGATGAAGGCCTCGACACCGTTGACGCCAACTTAGAACTGGGCCTACCTGTTGACAGCCGCGAATACGGAATCGGCGCACAAATCTTGGCCGATCTTGGCGCGAGCAAATTGCGATTGATGACAAATAATCCCGCAAAATACGGCGGCATTGCTGGCTACGGCCTCACAGTTGTTGAGCGCGTTTCAATCGTCACTGACAGTACGCCTGAGAACGCCTCGTATCTCGCGACAAAACGAGATCGCCTCGGCCACTTCTTTGATGCCCGAAAAGAACAAACAGACTCGAAAAAGAAATAACATCTTCAGGAGCAACTATGACTACTTTCAGTTTCGACGCCACAAAGACAGATAATTCGGCAATGCGTGTCGGTATCGTCTGCTCGCGCTTCAACGAATTTATTGTTCAGGCTCTTCTTGACGGCGCCCATCGTGGGCTGACAAAGTGCGGTGTCGATACAAAAAACGTAGACGTCGCTTGGGTACCTGGCGCATATGAAATTCCACTTGCTGCTCGCACCATGGCAACATCTGGTCGCTACGAAATTCTGATCACGCTTGGTGCAGTAATTCGTGGCGATACCGCACATTTTGAATACGTTGCCGGGCCCTGCGCCGACGGCGTTGCTCGCGTGCAACAAGACACCGGTCTACCAATCGGTTTTGCCGTGTTGACAACTGAAAACATCGCACAAGCCACCGAGCGCTCTGGCCCAGGTGCCGGCAACAAAGGTGAAGAAGCCGCAATCGGTGCCATTGAAACTTGGCACGTGTTGCAAGCAATTCGCGCGCCAAAGTAAAACAGCGCGCACACATCTCGGCTCACTGGTGCGCAAACGCACCATGAAACGGAGACCACATGGGCGTCGCCCACTTTGCTCTCGTTGCAGTCTCGAGTATTTTGACCGCCATCGCTTTGCCATCCACATCGGCAGACGCAACTATCAACGAACCAAATGTCAGTCGCGACCTCGCCTTCATCGAATCGGTGGTGTTTCAAACTTCATTACGCGACTTTGATCGCTCGCGTTTTATACTGCGGCGCCAGCACAAATGGTTTGATTGGACAAGCGATGGTTGCTCGTTTCCAGTGATCGGTGGCACCGGTAGGTCGTTCAACTTTGCCGCCGCCTGTCGTCGACATGACTTTGGTTATCGCAATCTGAAACTTCTCGATCAGCGCTACAACTGCAGCAACCTCTCGCCTAGTTCAATTTGCAGCACCAACACCTGGGCATACGGCCAATTCTGGAACTCGGCTCAGCGCCAACGCATTGACGAACAATTCAATCGCGACATGCTCGACAATTGCGCCAGTCGCTTGCGAACTTTTCGTGTGCGTTGCGAAGCATGGGCATTTGCTTTTTTTCAAAGTGTGCGCACACTCGGTGGCCCGTAACAAAAACTATTACTTGTGCTTGACTGCCAACATCATCACTTGAAACAAGATTCGCGCGGTTGCACCCCAAATCGTCTCGTCATCCAAATAAAAGAAATTAATCTGAAACTCGCGATCATCAAAGATCCAATGCTCCTGGCTATATGTATCGGTCTGCACGAGTTCAGACAACGGCACGCTGAACACGCGATCAACTTCGTCGTTTACAGCATGCAACTTCGGCGGTGTTCGATACCTTCCGACAATCGGCACGATGTGTGAATTACTGACGACTGT
>CANKZL010000099.1 GCA_947488385.1 Acidimicrobiaceae bacterium
GCTCAGGACGATCGTCGCAGCGATCGGCTAGTTGTCTGACGCTGTGCAGAGCGGGGTCAACATCCTCGGGATGATTCAGCAAGTTTTCGCGGGCGAGCGTGTCGAACAAGACACCCTCACGCAGCGCATAGTCGGAATAAATGAATTTTGTTGCGCCAAACGAGAGCGCAACGGATTCTAAAATCACAGCACCAGCCAAAATGATGTCAGCCCGAGATGAGTCAAGGCCGAAGGCCTTTTGACGCTCTTTAACAGTTGGTGCGTCGGCAAGTAAGTCGAGCAGGTTGGTGACTTCGTCGGTGCTGAATTCGTATCGATTGAAAGACTTGGGTTCGGGCTTTTTGTTAAGTTGCTGGATCAACTTGGCTATTGCTTCGACCGTTCCAGAAGAACCAACAGCCACCTCAAAACCCAGTTCGGCTACCTCTGGCTTTATGGTCGCGAGCATTGAGCGAACGAACTTGCGGCAGCTGCTGACTGCACTCGGATGCAAGGCGTCAGTACTGAAAAATCTGTCGGTCAGACGGACTGCCCCTAGTTTGAAACTTCTTGAAAGCAAGATTTCATCACCGACAGCGATAACTATTTCGGTTGAGCCGCCCCCGATGTCGCAAAGCAACATCGGCTGCTCCCCAACGGCAACGGCATATTTGGCCCCGAGGTGAATGAGCCTGGCTTCTTCGATTCCTGAAATTATTTCAAGATTGACTCCAGCTTCTTTTCGTGCGCGCTTTAAGAATTCACTTCGATTTTTTGCTTCTCGAACGGCGCTTGTAGCGACTGCTCGCAATTCGGCGTTATGCACTTCAGCGATCTCGCGCATTCTTTTGAGAGAAGAAATGCCGCGTTCAATTGCTTCTGGCTCAAGTTGCTTCATATCTCCGGCCCCGTGACCAAGGCGTATCACTTCTTTTTCGCTGGCGATTACTTCAAAGCCATTTTCGACTGGTTTTGCGACAACTAAATGAAAACTGTTTGTTCCTACGTCAAGCGCGGCAATGATTGCGTCTGAATTTGACCCCACAATTGCTCATCTTAGAACGCGATTGTTCGGCGGTAGGATTTACTCACTAATAGAAGGGCCTGAAATGTCAAATTATGCAGATGCAACGACTCTTAACGAGCCACCACGTGGTCATGCTCGCATTGTGTATCTCGGCTCTGTTTCACCTCACTGGGAGGTCTACGGAGACTACGGTGACCAAAATCTTCTTGAAGAGTTTCGTGCGCGCACACTTGCTCGCCTAATTCTTTTGCCCCGAAATGATCCACAGTTCCGTCGTAATCAAGAGCGAGTCAACAAAGATGCTGAACGCGAACGAATCAGCATTGAATGGGAGCTCGGCTATCCAGTTGCAGCTGATGCAACTGCAGCACCAAGCGTCGTAGCTGAATCTTCGTCAGCGACTGCCGCCGAATAAGTAAAGACGCGTCAGCGTTTTATCATCGACCAAAGATGTCGTTGAAATGAAATTCAAATGACATTTTGGCGAAATCGTTTTGCATTGGCTAGTAAAGCCGACTCGGATTCCTACGATGAAAGCATCGAACAAAGTTATATAAATCGCGAGTTGAGCTGGCTCGACTTCAATGATCGAGTGCTAACTCTGGCTAGTAACGCAAACGTCCCGGTGCTTGAGCAGTGTCGGTTTTTGGCGATCTGCTCGTCGAACCTTGACGAGTTTTATCAAATTCGAGTTGCTGCGTTGAAAGACCAAATCGCTGCAGATATCTCAACAAGAACGCCAGACGGTCGCACCCCAGTTGAGCAGTTGCAAGAGATCACTGCGCGAACCCAAGACTTTGTCAACCGCCAGCACAGCGTTTGGGCAAACGAGATACTTCCTCAACTTGCAAAGTCGGACGTGCGAATACTCGGTTGGCAAGAGTTGAGTGCTGAGCAAAGATCCAGCCTCTCAGATGATTTTGATCGGCGCATTTTTCCCGTTCTGACTCCGATGGCTGTTGATCCGGCTCATCCCTTTCCGTATATTTCGAATCTCGCACTAAATCTGGCAGTAATCGCCCGTGATCCAAATTCGGGCGAAAAAAGATTTGCCCGTCTGAAGATTCCTAAGAATTTGCCACGGTTCATGCGCGTCGGAAGTCAAAACCATTTTGTATTGCTTGAAGAATTGATCTCGGCAAATCTTTCTAGGTTGTTTCAGGGAATGTCAATTGAAGAGTGTTTTGTTTTCAGGGTTTCTCGTAACGCAGACCTTTCGCTAGACGATGAGGACGCCGAAGACCTTTTAGCAGCAGTAGAAATGGAGCTCCGTCGCCGTCGCTTCGGTCGCGCTGTCCGCATCGAAATACCCTTGGGCACAACGCAAGAAGTTCTAGATCTGATGTGTGAAGAACTTGAACTTGAACCCTCAGATGTGACTTTCCATAACGGCATGATTGAGATGAACGCACTCAATCAATTGGCGTCACTTGATGTTCCAGGTTTGCGATTCAAGCCCTGGCCGCCACTTACTGCCGGCCGATTGCTTGCGGCTGAATACAACAGTCAAAGTATTTTTCAGGTGATTCGAGAACGCCAGTTGCTTGTACACCATCCACACGAATCGTTTAATTCTTCGGTTGAAGCATTTGTAGGTCAGGCAGCCAGCGATCCGAAAGTACATTCAATAAAGATGACGCTCTATCGAACGTCAGGCGACTCATCTATTGCCAAGCATCTTGTACGGGCTGCTGAATCAGGAAAACAAGTTGCAGTAGTTTTAGAAATCAAGGCTCGATTTGATGAAGCACGAAATATTGCTTGGGCTAAAGAACTTGAATACGCGGGCGTTCACGTAACTTATGGCATCGTCGGCTTAAAAACCCACTCGAAATGCATCTTGGTGGTTCGTGAAGACAGCGATCAAATGCGTCGGTATGTGCACATTGGTACCGGAAACTACAACTCGACCACGGCAAGACTTTATGAAGATATTGGTTTCTTCACATGCGAAGAGCAAATTGGTGCCGATGCGACCGAGTTGTTTAACTATTTGACCGGCTACGCCAAAGAGCCGGACTATTTGCGTTTGTTTGTGGCGCCGCATCAGTTGCGACCAAGAATCCTTGAATTGATTCATCGCGAAGCAACCTTCGGAGACAAAGGTCGAATTACTTTGAAATTGAATTCAATTTCTGACCCAGCAGTCATTGATGCGTTGTATTCGGCAAGCAATGCCGGCGTGAGAATTCAGTTAATTGTTCGGGGCATCTGTTGTTTGCGGGCGGGAGTGCCTGGCATGTCTGAGAACATAGTGGTGCGATCAATTTTGGGGCGCTATTTGGAGCATTCACGAATTTATCGATTTGAACACGGTTTAGAAGATGATTCGCCTTTGCATTTGATTGGTTCTGCCGACTTGATGGGTCGAAACTTAGACGGTCGCGTTGAGGTCTTGGTTCCGTTGACACACCCCAAACATCGGGCTTGGTTAGACAAGGTTTTAGGATTTTTGACAGCAGAAGATGTTGCCCACTTTGAATTAGATAGCCATGACAAGTGGACTGCTCACACGTCGGGTGAAAAAATCGGCGATGCTCAGCAACGACTACACGAGTGGGTTGTTGCAACTCAAGTCAGGTAAGCAAACAATCTGTTCATCTCTTAGTCACGTGGCAGACTACTTAAGTTAACCATTTTCGGGCTACCGTTAGGTCAGGGTTTGCTGGTTAAAACATCATGTAAATTCGTATTTGAAAGGTGTTAGCAGTGGACGAGATTCGCAAAAATTTCCACAATGATCTTGAGTCGGCTCGCGCTGAAGTTATTCGTTTAGGTGCATCGTTGACTGAATCAATTCCGCGGGCAACCGCCGTTCTCTTAAGCGGCGATTTAGAGGGTGCCGACTATCTCGTTCAGGCAGATGATGAATTCGACGGTCGCAGTGCAGAGCTTGAAGCATTGTGCTTTGAAATTTTGGCCTTGCAATCCCCAGTCGCTGCGGATCTTCGGCAAATTGTCGCAATTATCAAAATTGCCAGCGAACTTGAGCGCTCAGCAGATTTAGTTGTAAACATTTGTAAAGCGGCTCGAAGAATTTATGGCCATGAGATCGACCCAATGTTGCGAGGTGTCATTACAAAGATGAGCGAACAAGCGCAAAACTTGTTTGCGGCCACGATGGAAGCGTTCGAAGAGAGCGATGCGGCAAAAGCAGCCGCGATTGACGATATGGACTCGTACCTTGACAGTTTGCATCGCCAGTTCATTCAGCAAATTTTTGAATCACACTCAAAGTCAAAAATTGATCTCCAAGTTGCTGTTCAACTTGCGGTCGTCGCGCGCTTCT
>CANKZL010000100.1 GCA_947488385.1 Acidimicrobiaceae bacterium
GACTACACCGGTTGGTGGACTGGCACGAGATTGTCGATCGACGAAGCACGATCAATCGTTGACGGTCAAAGTGCGACGACGTTGCAAGTTGCTGGTTCTGTCGTCGCCGCAATTAAGTGGATGATTGCGAGCCCGAACGAGGGCGTATGCGTGCCCGATGACCTGCCGTGGAAGTCGGTGTTGGCAGACGCCCGGCCGTACATCGGCGAGATTCATAGTGCGCCGACCGATTGGGATCCACTAAAGACGCGCAACGATTTGTTTCCTGGCTTTGGCAACACGAGTCGGCTTGATTTGACCGACCCATGGCAATTCAAGAACTTTCTTTCTCCAACACCGAGTTGACCTGCCGCCAACAGGCGTGTTGTTCGCTGGCTGTGCTGCTTGGTAGCCGTGCTGCTCGATAGCCGTGCATTTGGCGTTCAGTTGCCATTGCCGCGATTTGCGGGCAGACTAGAGATGATGATTTCACGAAACGAGCTTCTACTTACGTAACGGCGCAGTCGCATATCACTGCAGCCGCACCCTCTGAGCCAAAAGGCCCAGGGGGTTTTCTTTTTACCAAACTTAAACCGAAACGAGAAACAAAATGCCACCAAAGCCAAGTCAGCCTCGCAAGATGGAATTCGAGAAATATTCGCATGCAGTGCCGCTGGTTCTCGCCGACCGCACATGGCCAAATCGCATTATCGACAAAGCCCCACTGTGGTGTTCGGTTGACTTACGCGACGGCAACCAAGCGTTGATCGACCCGATGGACCCGGAGCGCAAACTGCGAATGTTCAAGACACTCGTGAAAATGGGCTTCAAAGAAATTGAAGTTGGGTTTCCTTCGGCGAGTCAACCCGATTACGACTTCGTGCGATTGCTTATTGAACAAGATTTGATTCCTGAAGATGTGACGATTCAAGTTTTGGTGCAATGTCGCCGTGAGTTGCTTGAGCGCACTTACGAGTGTCTTGTTGGTGCGCCGCGCGCAATCGTGCACTTTTACAACTCGGTCAACCCGTTGCAACGACGCGTTGTGTTCGGTCTCGATAAAGCCGGCGTTGTCGATATTGCAACAAGTGCGGCCAAGATTTGTCGCGAACTCGAGAGCAAACTTGTCGGCACGGCAGTTCGTTATGAGTATTCTCCAGAAAGTTTCACTTTGGCTGAACCTGATTTCGCAGTTGAAATTTGCGAATCAGTAATGCAAGTAATCGAGCCAACTGTTGACCGCAAGATCGTGTTGAACTTGCCGGCAACCGTCGAGTGCTACTCGCCCAATGTTTACGGTGACGTGATCGAATGGTTTGGCCGCACGGTGCCACGTCGCGACAAACTCGTGTTGTCGCTTCACCCCCACAACGACCGTGGATGCGCGGTTGCTGCCGCCGAATTTGGTGTGATGGCTGGTGCAGATCGCGTTGAAGGCACGTTGTTTGGCAACGGCGAACGCACCGGCAACGTCGACATCATCACCTTGGCGATGAATTTGTTTACGAACGGTGTTGATCCGCAACTAGATATTTCAGATATCGATGCGTTGCGTCGCGATGCCGAATATTGCAACCGATTGGCCGTGCCTGAGCGCCAGCCATACGCGGGCGATCTCGTCTACACCGCGTTTTCGGGAAGCCATCAAGATGCAATCAAGAAGGGCCTCGACGCGCTGCCAAAGGATTATGACAAGTGGGCTGTGCCGTATTTGCCGATTGACCCTAAACACGTGGGTCGCACTTATGAGGCTGTGATTCGCGTGAACAGTCAGTCGGGCAAAGGTGGCGTTGCATATGTGATGCAGACCGAACACGGCTTTGCATTGCCGCGCAGATTGCAAGTCGAGTTCTCAAAAGCGATTCAAAACATCACCGAAGACTCGGGCACAGAAATTGCACCAGACGTGATGTGGTCGGCATTTGAGCGCGAATATTTGACGGCGTCAAAGTTCAAACTCGAGAGCCACGAAATGCGCAGCGACTCAAAAGGCACAACCACAATCAGCGCACAGATGTTGGTCAATGGTGCACCACGCACATTGACCGGCGAAGGCAACGGACCAATTGATGCGTTCGTGCATGCATTGCGCAAAGAATTTAATGTCGTCTTCGACGTGAAAGATTATGTTGAACACGCTTTGAGTCAAGGCTCTGAAGCAATGGCTGTTGCATATATCGAAGGCGCCGATGCAGAAGGCAATGTACGTTGGGGCGTGGGCACCGACCCGAGCACAATCACAGCATCGCTGCGCGCGGTGCTTTGCGCGTTTGACCGACAAGGCATTGCCAAATAATTATTGCGATCAACTAGTGTCGCAAATATGAAGGTCAGCGTGAATTTTGATAATTGTGCTTCAACCGGTGCGTGCACACAAATGTGCCCTGATGTTTTTGAGATTCGCAATGACGGCTTCTTGTATGTGTTGAATGAAAACCCGCCCGAAGAGTTGCGCGAGGCTGTCACCGCCGCAGAAGAAATTTGTCCAACTGGTGCGATCACCATTGAGCAATAGTTAGCCCGTGGGTTTCTACCAGCGCCTTGACTCTGCGTGGACGCGCAGCGGCTCGATGCTGTGTGTCGGGCTTGACCCAGATGTTGCTCGGTTTCCTCAAACTTTGCGAGGCGATGTAAACAACATCGAGAAGTTTTGTAAAGAAATTGTGGATGCAACTGGTGATTTAGTCTGCGCATTCAAACCGCAGATCGCATATTTTGCGGCCGTCGGCGCCGAGAAGCAACTTGAAAACATCTGCGAATACATTCGTGCGCGGTTTCCTGATGTCGTGTTGATTTTGGATGCCAAGCGCGGCGACATCGGCGACACAGCCGCGCTTTATGCGCGCGAGGCCTTCGAGCGATACGGCGCCGATGCTGTAACCGTCAACCCATATCTCGGCACCGACAGCCTCGAGCCATTTCTTTCGACGCCAGGCAAAGGCACCATTGTTTTGTGCCGCACATCAAATGCGGGCTCAAGCGAGTTTCAGTCGCTTCAAGTCAACGGCGAAGCGCTTTACTTGCGTGTTGCTCGCACCGCTGCAGAAACCTGGAGCAAAATCGGCGAGTGTGCCTTAGTCGTTGGTGCCACCTACCCCGCTGAACTCGCCCAGGTGCGTTCAATCGTCGGAACCATGCCGATTCTTGTGCCAGGCATCGGCGCACAAGGTGGCGATGTCGCTGCTGTTGTTAAAGCTGGTGCGTGCAAGACCTCTGACGGCGCACAACGGGGCCTGATCATCAACTCTTCTCGCGCAATTCTCTATGCAAGCGACGGCGCCGACTTTGCGGCATCGGCGCGAAAAGTTGCGCTCACCACGCGCGACGCGATCAACGCCGCAGGTTAATCTTCGGCGAAAATTACTTCGTCAAGCAGCACCTGATAATTCGGCTTGCCATCTGTGCGCGAAGTCAGATACTTGCGTTTATACGACTCGTACTTGGCGTGGTCAATCACCATCGCCTCTCGCAAATCTTGCTCTGTATATTCGCGATCAATATTAAAAATCCTCGCCCCCGTCTCCACCGAAAAATTCTCAATAAAAGATTTTTTCCGCTGATCGACACCCGACTCAATCAGATCAGACCAAACAAGAATAAGGGGCTTGTTGTAACAGATTGCAAAACTAATTGCCGTGCTATTGGTTGCAAATATCAGTTTTCGTGTCGCAACCAAAGTTGCCGTTTGTCCACCAATCGCACGACGCGACTTAAAAATAAGACTGTGATCTCGACCCACATGTTTTGGATGTATCGCAACATCAACTCTTAGATCCAACACTTTTTCAACAAAGTTAAAAAACTTGTCTAAATTTGGATACCAATCACTTGCAGTTATGGCTTCAGTGCGACCGGTCAATACCTCATCACGTGGAAATCCCGGAAATCCTGTGTCGAGATAAACCGCTGCATTTTCAGTCGTCTGGTCAAGGGCTGAAATGCTTAGAAACTGCGAGTAGTCAAACGAATTGGAGAATAGTGGCTTCACTGTTCTCGCAAAGTCACGCTTTGCCATTTTCTCAGACTGAGCCCCTCCAACTGCGAGTGACCGTGGCATAAAAAGAACGAGAAAATTTCGACGAAAAAAATGATAAACGCGCTTCGCTGTATTCACAGCAAGCAGTGATTCAGAAGCCTTTAACGGACCTGGCACGACTGCTCCACCTAAAAGAAATCCAATAACATTTGCACCGGAGCGACGAAGTGTCGCGCAAATCAATGTCGACTTTAAGTTGATTGGTCGCACGTGGTTAAAGACGATTGCGTCTTTAGAGATGTTCTTAAATTCTTTGAGCCAA
>CANKZL010000101.1 GCA_947488385.1 Acidimicrobiaceae bacterium
ACGGCATCGACAAACCAGACTTGCGCTTTGAAATGAAGTTGATCGAACTCACGCATGTTTTTGCGTCGACCGAGTTCAAGGCCTTTGCGTCGGCTGAATCAATCAAGGGAATTTGTGTAAAGCACGCCGATTATCCGGAGCAGGCAGCGAGCGGCCGCAACAAGTTAGATGCATTGACTGAACGCGCGAAAAAGATGGGGGCAAAAGGCCTCGTGTGGATCAAAGTGGGCGAGGGGTCGGTGCTTGACTCACCTGTAGCCAAGTTCATGTCGGCAAAAGAACAAGCAGATCTAATTGCTGAAACAAAAGCATCAGTTGGTGACTTGATACTTATCGTTGCCGATGTTTGGTCAACTAGTTGTGCAGTTTTGGGACAGTTGCGCAATGATCTTGGCCGCCCGCCGGTGCACGAGGGCCCATATAGATATGTATGGGTGGTCGACTTTCCAATGTTCGTTGGCATTAACCCAACGACGAAATTGCCACAACCTGGACATCATCCGTTCTGTCATCCGCATCATGAAGATGTTGATCGACTTGAGAGCGATCCGCTTTCGGTGCGAGCGCTCGCATACGACCTTGTCTTGAACGGTTGGGAGCTCGGCTCGGGCTCGATTCGAATTCACGAACCAGATCTGCAGCGGCGGGTGTTTCGCCAACTCGGCATAACCGACGAGGATGCTGACGCGCGTTTTGGTTTCTTCTTGCAACCATTCAAATATGGGGCACCTCCGCACGGCGGCTTCGCGTTTGGTATTGATCGTTTGGTTGCGATTCTGGCGGGCGAAGACAATATTCGCGAAGTGATTGCTTTTCCAAAAACTCAATCAGGCTCCGACCCGATGACAAATGCGCCGACGACTGTGAACCCTGCTCAACTTAATGAACTGGGCATCAGGCTGTTGCCACCAGCCGCAAAATGAAAGAAGACTTGTTCGGCGCTGCGGCTGCTGAACGACTGAAGTCGCAAGCACCACTCGCCGCGAGACTTCGACCGCGCTCGTTAGACGAAGTTGTCGGGCAGAAACACTTGGTGGCCAAGAATTCGCCACTCAGAATTTTGATTGAAGGCGACCGACTTTCATCGGTGATTTTTTGGGGACCTCCCGGCACCGGAAAGACCACACTCGCCGAAGTTGTGGCGCTGACAACGAACAGACACTTTGAGAGGCTTTCAGCGGTTAGTGCTGGAGTTAAAGACGTTCGTGAAGTGATTGAACGTTCTTCCGAAAGACTTGGCCAGTTCGCACGTGGCACGATCGTTTTCATTGATGAGATTCATCGGTTCTCGACATCTCAACAAGATGCTCTGCTGCCATCTGTTGAATCTGGAGTAATAACTTTGATCGGGGCGACAACTGAGAATCCTTACTTTGAATTGAACGCACCTTTGCGAAGTCGATCAACATTGTTTCGCCTCGAGCCCCTTGTCGTAAGTGATGTAAAAGAACTTTTGCAGCGAGGTGTAGTTGCCGAATCAGTAACTGCAGATGACGATGCGCTTGAGGCACTCGCTCAACGCAGTGGCGGCGATGCACGTCAAGCATTGACCGCACTCGAAGTTGCTTGTGCCTTAGCCCAAGAAAATAAAAAACATGTGACGATTGCTCAGGTTGATGCTGCTTTAGGCGTCAGCGCATTGCGTTATGGCAGAGATGATCACTATGACGTGGTGTCGGCATTTATCAAGAGCATTCGCGGGTCGAATCCACAAGCAGGTTTATTTTGGTTGGCAAGAATGCTCGAGTCAGGCGATGACGCTCGGTTTATTGCACGGCGTTTGGTTATCTTGGCCAGTGAAGATATCGGCATGGCTGATCCGAACGCTCTTGTCGTCGCTGTTGCTGCTGCAAGTGCTCTTGAGCATGTTGGCTTGCCCGAAGCGCAACTTAATCTGGCTCAAGCAGTCGTCTATTTAGCAACTGCGCCAAAAAGCAACCGAGTTGCGTTGGCAATTTGGGCGGCCCGAGAAGACATTCAAAGAGGTGTCAATAGTGAAGTACCGGCGCATCTACGCGACGGACACTACGAGGGAGCAAAAGAGTTTGGTCACGGTGTCGGTTATGTTTACCCACACGATGATCCGAGTGGATGGGTTGATCAGCAGTATCTTCCAGACCCGAGCCCGGGTTCACCCGAGCGCAAAGGCGATTACTACGAACCAACAACCCATGGCACTGAGCAGACAATTGCCGAAAGAATGAATAGCGTGAAACCGAAATGATTAAACGTCTCTTTTGGCTGATCGTTGGTGGTGCCGCAACGGTTCTTGGCATAAATCTTTTGAAGAAAAGAGCCGAGCAGAACCCCGAGCAGTTTTCGACTGATGCGTTGGTCGAAAAATTCATCGACGTCTTTGATCGAGTCAAAATTTTTATAGCCAGTTATTGGCAAGGCTATTTAGGTGGCGAAAAATTAAACGATGTTGAGCTCGGCAAGATATTTGAAGGCAAGACAATTCTTGAGGCTCAACCAG
Organism: Acidimicrobiaceae bacterium; assembly: GCA_947488385.1. GTDB lineage: Bacteria > Actinomycetota > Acidimicrobiia > Acidimicrobiales > Ilumatobacteraceae > BACL27. The sequence continues at coordinate 2,477 of CANKZL010000101.1, forward strand.
ACTCAACAAGCGAGCCGACGAAATAAACCTGACGGTTTGCGCATAGACGCGACTAGTAGGCTTGGCAGACATGGCAGCTGAAATTCGCTCTGCGAACCAACTTAGAAAAGCGTTTACAGGCTTTTTTGAGCAGCGTGGCCACACCAGAGTCGAGTCTGCAAGTTTGATTCCTCATGATCCAACGATCTTGTTCACCGTTGCCGGCATGGTGCCCTTCAAGCCGTATTTCGTTGGAGACGAAGTTGCGCCTTACAAGCGTGCGGTGAGTGTGCAGAAGTGTGCTCGTGCCGGCGGAAAACACAACGACCTAGACGATGTGGGTCGCACAAAGCGGCATTGTGTGTTTTTCGAGATGCTCGGCAACTTTAGTTTTGGAGATTATTTCAAAACAGATGCGATCCCATGGAGCTGGGAGCTAGTTACAGAAGTTTTTGGTTTTGATGGCGATCAACTCTGGATCACCGTTCACGAGAGTGACGATGAAGCAGAACAAATCTGGCACGAGCAAGTTGGCGTGCCGATGAATCGCATTCAGAGACTTGGTGATGCCGACAACTTTTGGCAGATGGGCGAAACAGGACCATGTGGTCCGTGCTCAGAAATTCATATTGATCGCGGTGCTGCATTTGGACCTGATGGCGGGCCGCTCAATGACCCGAAAGGTGACCGCTTCTTAGAGTTTTGGAATCTTGTTTTCATGCAGTTCAACCAAGACAAAGACGGCACTCGAACACCCTTGCCAAAGCCAAGCATCGATACAGGTGCCGGACTCGAAAGAATCTTGGCGCTCAAGCAGGGCAAAGACTCAATTTGGGAAACCGATGTTCTATTTCCTTTGATTGAGCAGGCTCAGTCAGCAACTTCAAAAAAATATTTGGTCGGAGATTACGAAGATCGTTCAAGTTTCTCGCTTCGAGTTTTGGCAGAGCATGCTCGCTCGTCGACGATGCTTGTCAATGACGGCGTCTTTCCAAGCAACGAAGGTCGCGGATATGTTCTGCGCCGCATCTTCCGCCGTGCGGTTCGCCACGCATATCTGCTTGGTACCGACAAATTGGTGATGCCTAAGTTGGTTGAGACAGCCATCGAAGTTATGCAGGAGGCACACCCAACTCTTAAAACGAACAAAGACTTTATTCTCGGTGTATTGACCAAAGAAGAAGAAAGCTTCAGGCAAACACTGAAAAATGGTCTGACGATTCTTGAAACTGAATTTTCGACGATTAAAGAATCTAAAAAGAAGTCGACCCTCAGCGGTCAGAGTGCTTTTGTGTTGCACGACACGTATGGGTTTCCACTCGAGTTGACCCAAGAGATTGCCGGTGAACGCAACATTGATGTCGACATTTCAGGTTTTCAAACAGAGATGGATGCCCAACGCAAGCGCGCCAAGGCTGCGCGCAAAGGTGCGGCGACTGCCGACGACATGCTCACTCAGTATCGAGAAGTATTAGATAAACACGGTCAAACAGAATTTGTTGGCTACGAATCAGATTCGTGCGAATCAAAGGTGCTTGAGGTCATTGCGTTAGAAGACTCGCAAGTTGAGGTCTTTCTAAGTGTGACTCCGTTTTACGCCGAGAGTGGTGGCCAAGTCGGCGATCAAGGAACGATTCGTTGCGCGACGGGCGAGATAAAAGTCAGCGACACCGTTTTTGCCCTGCCGGGTTTACGCAAACACATCGGCACATTGGCTGGCGAAATTCAAGTTGGCACGAACGTAACAGCGACGATCAACAGCGCATTGCGCAATGCGCCGCGCAAGAATCACACAGCGACCAACATTGTGCACT
>CANKZL010000102.1 GCA_947488385.1 Acidimicrobiaceae bacterium
GGACTGCGCGGAATTCGAACTCTTGACGCTCGGCTCACACGTCAATGCCAATCGGCGCAGACTTTGGCTGAATGGTTGAGTGGACAGAAGAATGTGACCGCGGTTCACTACCCTGGCTTGAAGTCGCACCCACAATACGAGCTCGCAAAAAAGCAGATGAATTATTTTGGTTCGGTTTTGTCTTTCGATATCAAAGGCGGCAAACCTGCGGCGACAAAATTGCTAAGCGCGCTCAATTTGATCCGCCCTGCGGTAACACTGGGCGGTCCAGAAACATTGATCTCGCATTCGGCTTCAAGCACGCACAACAGTGTTGACGCTGAAACCAAGACCAAAACCGGTTTGACCGATTCATTGTTGAGACTTTCAGTCGGTCTCGAAGCTTGCGATGATATTCGAGATGACTTAGCCAGCGCACTGGCTGTAACGAACTAGTTTTAGCGCTCTTCTTTGAAGATCACGTGCTTGCGCACGACTGGGTCGTACTTCTTGAGCTCAAGACGCTCGCGTGAGTTGACCTTGTTCTTGCGAGTTACGTATGTGAAGCCAGTGTCAGCGGTGCTGCGCAACTTGATGATTGGACGCTTATCTTTGCTTTTTGCTGCCATGACGATTGCTCAGACTTTCTTTCCGGCGCGACGCATTTCTGCGACGACTGATTCGATCCCACGTTTGTCGATTGTGCGAACACCCTTGGTGCTGACGGTGAGAGTCACCCAACGGCGCTCTGATGGCAACCAGAACCGACGTTTGTGCGAATTGACGCGCCACCAACGCTTGGTGCGAATATGCGAGTGCGAGATTGTGTGACCCTTACTTGGGGTCTTTGAGAGGACATCACAGCGATTTGGCATTTGAACAGTATAGAGGGCACTTTTACCCCGCTACACTTTGAAGCCATGAAACCTGAGATCCACCCTGATTACCAGTTCGTCGTTTTTGAAGACAGCTCGGCCGATTATCGCTTTTTGACACGTTCGACGCTTAAGCCTGACGCGACCAAAACAGTTGTGTGGGAAGACGGCAACACATACCCGCTTGTGCAACTTGAAATTTCAAATGCGAGCCACCCGTTCTTCACCGGTCAGATGAAGATCATTGACTCGGCTGGTCGCGTTGATCGCTTCAACAAGCGTTATGGCGCTCGCAAAAAGGCTGTTGTTAAGAAAGAGCCTGCTTCAAAGAAGTAAGTTTTCGCGCGAAAGTTTCGTAATCGAAGTTTCGCCGATCAAAGCCATCGTGCGCGACACGCCACTGGTGATGTGATCAAGAGCCCACTGCACACCAAGTTCGCCGGCGGCACCTAGTCCGTATAGATATGGTCGACCAAACATCACCGCACGAGCACCCAATGCGCAGGCTTTAACAACATCTGAGCCACGTCTAACGCCACCGTCAACCAACACTTCAATTGAATTGCCGACTGCGTCGATCACGTGCGGCAGCAACTCGATTGGTGCAGGTGAACCGTCAAGTTGGCGACCACCGTGATTTGATAACGCAATTGCATCGACACCAATCGACGCTGCGATCTTTGCGTCTTCAACACACTGAATGCCTTTGAGCATGATCGGCAGACCCGACTCTTGGCGAATCCATTCGAGATCGGTCCAACTTAGAGTTGGGTCGAATTGCGAGTTCACATAGTCAGACAAGTTGATGGCTTTTGAACCGTCAACATCTGAGCGACCAGCGACTGCAGAAAACGTGATCGGTTCGTTGGTGACGAACTTGTATGTCCAACGCGGATGACGAATGCCGTCAACAAAAGTTTCGAGACCGATTTTTGGTGGAAGCGTGAAACCGCGACGCACATCTCGTTCGCGCCGCCCGAAAACCGCCGTATCAACTGTGACCATGATTGCTTTATAGCCAGCCGCCTTCGCGCGTTGCACAAGTTCGCGCGACAAACCGCGGTCGCGCCAAACATAGAGCTGATACCACAGCGGGCCAGTCGCCACTGCTGCAACTTCTTCGATGCTGCGCGTACCGAGAGTCGACAATGTGAACGGCAATGCGTTTCTGCCCGCGACGCGAGCGACGGCAAGTTCGCCTTGCGGATGAGCGATGCGAGTAAAACCAGTTGGAGAAAGAGCGATCGGAAACGGCACTGGCTGCCCCATGATCGTTGTCGCCGTGTCGATCTGCGAGACGTCGCGCAAAACTCTTGGCACTAGTTGAAACTTCGAATAGGCCGAACTGTTATTAGCAAGTGACCACTCGTCTTCGGCGGCGCCATCAAAATAGTCGAAGACACCACCAGGCAGATTTCGCTTGGCGAGTTTTCGAAGATCTTTTAGATCACCACAAGAAGCGAGTCTGCGCTTGTCGCCGTTGAACTCGAACTTGCGAAGTTGTACAACCGAGCGAACCGACTTGAGCACGAAATCACTCTAGCGAATTGATGATTTCTGAAACTTCTTCGATCGTGGTGCGGGGGTTAATAATGCAAAACCGCAGGATTGTTTCGCCGTTTAACGTTGTGGGCACAACAAATGCCCGACCTTGATTGAGCATCATGTCGCTCCAGGCCTGATATTGCTCGGGGGTCCAACCGTTGCGTTTGAAAACAATTATTGAAAGTTCGGGTTCGAGCAAAAGTTCGAGATACGGCGCTTTTTTAATCAACTGTGTGGCTTCGCGCGTAACTTGCAACGTGATCTCCATGGCTTCTTCGTAAGCCTCGGTGCCGTGAGTTGCGACGCTGAACCAAAACGGTAGACCTCGAGCACGACGCGATAAATGGTGCGCCATGTCTGAAGGGTTAGCCAGTGCGTCGCCTAGATCTTGCTGTTGCAAAACTTCTAAGTATTCGGCGCGTTGAGTGTGCGCGCGACGAGCCGTATCTGGATCGCGGTAGATCAATGCACAACAATCGAACGGTCCAAATAGCCATTTGTGTGGGTCAACAATGAAACTGTCGGCCATTTCAATGCCAACAAACAAGTGACGAACGCTTGGTGCACAAAGTGCAGCGGCACCATAAGCGCCATCAACATGAAACCATGTGCCGAGTTCGCGCGCCTGCTCGCCTGCTGCAACCAAGTCGTCAATCACACCAAGATTCGTCGTACCAGAAGTTGCAACGATTGCGCAGACACGATTGCGATCTTGCGGCTCAAGTTTTGCAATTGCCTCGCGCAAATTGGCGCCAGACATTCGGCCTTGTGCGTCGGCTGAGACTTTGACGACGTCTGCATCCATTGCATTTGCCGCCAGACCGACAGATGAATGTGCACCCGAAGAAGAAACGATTATCGGGCGAACTCGATCAAAGGCACCTTTGCCCATTTGTCGCCAACGCCAACGAGCAGCAATCAGCGCAGACAGATTGCCGGCCGTTCCGCCGCTGACAAAAACACCTGCACTTGATGCGGGAAAATTCGCCAGGCTGGCAACCCATTGCAAAGCCTGATTTTCTGCATACACCGCACCAGAGCTTTCAAGCCACGAACCTGCATAAATATTTGATGCACTTAACACCAAATCGAACAGCACCGCACTCTCAGTTGGTGCACCAGGCACAAAGGAGAGAAAAGATGGATGGTCGACGCTGATGCACGCGTGCGAAAGATGTTCGGTGAAAATCTCGAGAGCCTTCAAACCACCAAGACCCTCGGGGGTGATCGTGTTGCCAACGAGTGCCTGTAGTTGGCTCAATGTTTTTGGACCATCTAATGGTGGCGGGTCAAGTCGAATTCGCTCGAGCGCATATTCAAGAACGGCGTCAGCAAGTTTCTCGCTGTCTTGATCGTGATAGTGCATCCAATAGCCGTCGGACTCGTTGCCCGAGGCGGGATGCTGTGGGAGATTTGTCACCATTTTTTGTTATCCACGATGGCGAACTCTACTTGCGTCGAAAGGTATTCTTAAAACATGGCAAACAAACTTTGGTTGAAATTTTCGGTTGTTGCACTGGTCGCAATTCTTGGAGCATGCTCTTCAAGTTCGTCGAGTGCGCCAGTAGATCTTTCGCCAGAGGCCGCCGCAGGTCGAGAAATTTCATTAAATGCGGGGTGCGCGAGTTGCCATGGCGCAGATGGAAACGGCAATGTCGGCCCAAAATGGATTGGTCTCGCTGACTCACAAGTGACACTCAGCGACGGCACGGTTGTGACTGCCGATGATGACTATCTATATACGTCAATCAAAGAACCGGGTGCGATGAAGCGTCGTGGCGCAGTTGGCATTATGCCGTCAAACAAGTTGACCGATCAAGAGATCGCCAGCATTATCGCTTATATTCGCGCGCTGAAATAATTT
>CANKZL010000103.1 GCA_947488385.1 Acidimicrobiaceae bacterium
ACGGCACTGCGGTACGCAGGTGAAACTCGACTTCGTGAGACCAAGTAGTAGACAAACGAGATTGCCATCGCAGCGACTGCGAAAGAAAACGCGTTGTACACCAATTGGTCATTGCTTGTTACAAGCTCTTCCATTTGTGTCCTCCGGTAGTTAACTCTTGGAAATACGTCGCTTTCGGATGAAAGCGTTAAACGTTCCCTCAAATATCTAAGCACAGATTTGGGGCCTGTGTGACTATTGGCAAGTCCTAAAACCCATATTTTTAGCCACCGCTAACATATTGGGGTGGCAAACATCGCGGCGGCGGTTCGACGCAAAGTGGCAAATTGGACAGTCACCGCTGTTCGCAAAGACGGCTCGCATGCCAGCAAACCCGATGTTTTAGTCACAGAAGAACCTCTCGAGATTCGCGCCGAGTCGCCAGCCCAAGAAGCTCAGCCGATCGCAGTCACGATGCGCACCCCGGGCCATGACTTTGAGTTGGCGGTCGGATTTTTATTCACCGAAGGCATGATCAAAAAATCAGATGATGTGCGCACCGTTCGGTACTGCCAGTTGCCTGACTCTGCCGAGCAGCAATTCAATGTCGTAACGGTGAGTTTGAGCACACTATTTGATGAGGCTCTTTCACGTCGTGGAATGGTTACCTCAGCGAGTTGCGGAATTTGCGGCACAACTTCAATTGAGCAGTTGGCGCAAATCACAAGTCGCATCGATCTGGCAGTTGGGCCCGTGGTTACGTCTGCGCTACTAACTTCGTTGCCCGACATTATTCGTCAAGCTCAGCCAACTTTTGATCGCACTGGCGGTTTGCATGCCGCTGGTTTGGTCGACGCGTCGGGCGTTGCGTATTGTGTGCGCGAAGACATCGGTCGACACAACGCCGTTGACAAAGTCATCGGCAAAGCAGTGCTCGACGGCAAGATTCCGATCTCAAATCATGTTTTGGTCGTGAGCGGTCGCTTATCTTTTGAGATCATTCAAAAAGCAGCCATGGCTGGCATCGCGTTTATTGCTGCGGTTGGGGCGCCTTCGAATCTTGCTGTTCAGACTGCCGAAGATCTCGGCATCACGCTTGTTGGTTTTGTGCGCGACGGCACGGCAAATATCTATACGCACAAACACAGAATCACAAATTAGATAGCCTGAAGTTAACTAGCCCTTGTAGCTCAGTGGATAGAGCACCGGACTTCTAATCCGTTGGTCGTAGGTTCGACTCCTACCAAGGGCGCTTTTGAATTATTTAAACAGAAGCAGTTTCACCGCGCAACGCTGGGTGAATCATGTTCTCGCGTGGCAAACGAATCGGTAAGTATTCGCGAATCTTTGCGTCGACTTCCTCGGGAATGTGGCTCGGGAAGTTGTTGTCGAGAACTTTTTTAACCTTGGCAATCGCCACATCAATAATCTGTGGTCGACCAACTTCGTTCCATTCTTTCGGGCTCAAACGGTCACCAACAGCAGGGTAGATGTATTCGGTTTGCATAATTTCAAGTGTTTGTTTTGCCCCAAGATAGTGACCAGGGCCGCCGATAACTGCGGCGCGAATCGTGTCAAGCGACAAAGACTCGTCGGTAACTTCTATGCCCTTAATCGTGCGTTGCACTGCACCGACGATGTCGTTGTCAAGCACAACACCTTCGAGCGAAAAGCCGAGCAAGCTGCCGTGCATGCCAGCTGATTCGTAGATCAAGTTCATGCCAGCGTTGCCGACCAACGCGTGGTTGTAACCCTTTTCGGCGCCAGCTTGCGCATCAGGAATTTTCGAGTCGCTGATACCCGACGATGTGCCACCAGTGAGATCGTAGAAGTGCGCCATCTGTGCACTTGCTGCCGACAAAATTGCCTGCTCTGGGCTACCACCCGACATTGCACCTGAACGCAAGTCAGAAACGAAAGACCACGTTCCGAAAATCGCTGGATGACCCGGCTTGAGCGCATTGACATAAGCCAAACCTGCGAGCACCTCGGCAACTTCTTGAACGAGTGCGCCAGCAAGAGCGGCTGGCGCAGTTGCGCCGGCTTGACCTGCTGATAACAACAAGACTGGCATGCCACCGTAAACAGCAGTTTCGAGGCAACGGCACGCATCGGTTGCAAACTTGAGTGGCGGAACAACAAAACAATTTGACTGACTAACAAACGGACGAGCGCGCCACTTGTCTTCGCCACCCGCGATGTCGTGCAACATTCGCAGCGAGGCATCTAGATGATCGGGGTGCACCCACGAAGTGCCGACGTGCTTTGTTGTGCCGCTGACACTCAGATAACAAGTATTGATATCCATCTCGGCTGGATCTGGAAGATCGCGAGGTACAACAGTGCGCTGATAAAAGTGGATGTGCTCCATCTCGTCGACAAGTCGCGCGATGTCATAGGCATCTTGCGAAAGCGATTCGCGATATTCGCCGGTTTTTGGATCAACGATGTAAACAGCGGCGCCTGCGGTGCCGAAATAAACTTTTTTACCCCAAGGCTCCATGTCGTATTTTGGATCTTGTCCGTAAAGGGTGAACTTGCGCGCGGCGATCGACAAAGTGTGTTCGATCACGCTTCGTGGAAACAGCAATCGACCTTCAGGTGAAAGTTTGCAACCCAATGGAAGCAACGCATCAAGACAAGTTGGAATCGCATCAGCAAGACCAATATTTTCGAGCACGTCAAGTGCTGCGTTGTGAATTTTTAGAACTTCTGCATCGGTAAGCGGTTTGTAGCGACCGCTCTCCATGCCTGGATTAACTGGGCGAATATCGAGAGCGAGCGGTGCGGCGCGAAGTGCGCGACGGGCACCTGGGCCACCACGACGGTTTGGTTGTTGCGAACTGGTCATGACGCCATCATATTACGACTTGACGCGCAAACTCTTGGGATCGTAGAACGGGTCTAGAGATGCTGTGGCGCTGATGCGGTCGCCAGCAACTTCAATTTCATATTCGGCATCTGTGACGAATTTCTTGTCGGCAAGACCAGTTTTATTGGTGACGTACCCCATGCCGAGCGATGCATTGACCGTGTGGCCGAACATGCCCGATGTGATGCTTCCGACGAGTTCGCCGTTGCGCCAAATTGGTTCGTTGTGATACAGCAAACGCTCAGGGTCGGCGAGTGAGAACTGCACCATGCGCTTATTGAGGCCCGTTTCTTTTTGTTTTGCCAATGCGTCGCGACCGATAAATCCGTCTTGTTTGTTTAGCGCCACAACGAAACCAAGCCCAGCCTCAAGAGGTGTGTCGTCCGGCGAAACATCATGACCCCAGTGGCGGTAACCCTTTTCGGTGCGCAATGAGTTGAGCGCGTGATACCCGGCATGACGCAAACCAAAGTCTTTGCCTGCGCTGGTGATCGCATCAAAAACGCCCATCGCAAACTCAGTTGGGATGTAAAGCTCCCACCCGAGTTCGCCGACATATGTAATGCGATTCGCACGAACTCGCGCATATGCCAGGTCGATGATTTTTGATGTACCGAACGCAAACGATTCGTTAGAGAGGTCGTCTGGTGTGAGCGACGCAAGCAATGCTCGCGAGTTTGGTCCCATCACGCTCAGTACCGCTTGGCCCGACGAAACATCGATCGCCATCGCCCGAGCCGACGCCGGAATGTGATCGCGCAACCATGCGAAATCTCGCACCTGGGTGGCCGCGGCGGTGACTATTAAATACGAGTCGATGGCTTGACGCGTAACCGTCAAGTCGGCTTCGATGCCGCCAGTTTCGTTAAGCCATTGGGTATAGACAATTTTGCCCACTGGTACATCAACTTCGTTGGCGCAAATTTGATTAAGTACCGACATCGCATCTGGCCCTTGCAAGATGAATTTGCCGAATGACGACTGATCAAACAGGCCGACTGTGTTGCGCACAGCGTGGTGTTCTTCGGCTGAATACTTAAACCAGTTTTGCTTGCCATATGTATAGACATATTCAGGTTTGACACCAGCAGGGGCGAACCAGTTCGTGCGCTCCCAACCGGCGACTTCGCCGAAGCAAGCGCCACGGTCGGCGAGGCGATCGTGCAAAACAGATTTGCGCACACCGCGAGCGGTATCAGGTTGTCTAAACGGCCAGTGCATCGCGTAAAGCAAGCCGAGCGTCTCGACAGTGCGATCGTGCAGATATTTTTTGTTGCGCTGATATGGCATTGATCGGCGCACGTCGACATCCCAAAGATCCATTGGTGGTTTGCCGTCAAGAATCCAGTCAGCGAGAACTTTGCCCGCACCGCCAGAGGACTGAATGC
>CANKZL010000104.1 GCA_947488385.1 Acidimicrobiaceae bacterium
GGCCCAATTATCAGCGAGCCAATCAGTGGACCTGAAACAAAACCGCCGATCTCCATACCGGCCACAGCGCCGAGTCTTTCAGCACTACGTTTTTCATCTAAGTGCGCAGCCAAAGCCCGCACTGCCGGAAACGTCATACCGATTGAGGCGCCAACGACTCCGCGCGCAAAAACAAAAGTAAGCAGAGAATCGCCCATTGCGAAAATTACCGAGCCGATTGCAGCCAAACCCAGACCGACTTGAATCAAATTCTTGCCGTATCCGCGGTCGGCGAGTGGGGCAACAAATAACTGAACCAAAAGCCCCATCGCAAAACCCGTGCCAGCGATCAAGCCAAGCGCTGAGTCGGCGTATCCGTATTGTTCTTGCAGTTCAGACATTGAGGCGAACACAACGCTGTTGGCCGCCGCGGTCGCAAAAACGCTGAACAACAGCAGTAACAAATCAGCGCGTTGACTGTGCTTATTCATCGCGGTCTATTCATCGCAGCTTGTTCATCGCGCCAACTCATCAAGCACGGCGTCGAAAAAAATCGGCCAATGGTGCAATGCCCACGCATCAAACTCGACTTCGCATAGCCCAACGCATGAAACGTTGGCAGCCGGGTCGTGCCAGATAAACGAACCGCTTCCGCCGAAGTGCCCGAAAGTAGATGCGCTGTTGCGTGTGCCCATCCAATGCGGATGTTTTGATCCGTGAATCTCTGGACCGAAGCCCCAGTTGCACGGATCAAAGCGTCCGACACCAGGCACGACACCTTCAAGTTCGGCAAATTGCGTTGTTGTTGCAGCATTCGCGGTGGCGACTGAAATCAAATTTGGGTTTCTCAACTCGAGAGCAAATTCGACTAGATCATCAACGCATGAGACAACAGCCGATGCTCCAGAACCGTTCAAGAAACTTTTGTTCATGCCAAGCGGCGCAAAGATCGCATCTTTGAGATATTCGCTGAACTCAATGCCAGTTACCTCAGCAACATGTTGGGTAATCAAGTCGTAGCCCGTATTCGAATAAATGCGTTTACGTTTTACTGCAACAATTGGTACGGCACCATCAAAGCTGTAGCCACCGGCGTGCGCCAGCAAGTGGGCAAGGGTGCAGTTTTGTTGGCCGATCGACGCTTCAAGCGAGGTCGAGCCTTCTTCGACAGCGACGTGTGTCGCCCATGCGGTTAACAGTTTTGAAACTGATGCAATTCGTGAAGTGCGACTTGTGTCGCCAAAAGAGTGCGACTCGCCCTGACGATCGATAACGCAAATCGATGTGCTTGATGCAGGCCATTCGCGTGCGAGATCAAATGCCCGCATCGGGCTATTTTGCTGAGCGAATTAGTTCGGCAACACGAAATGCAAGATCTAACGACTGGCGTGCGTTGAGCCGCGGGTCGCAAACAGTTTCGTAGCGGGTGTCGAGATCTTCTTGACTCACAGATTCGGCACCACCCAAACATTCGGTGACGTTGTCGCCAGTGAGTTCGATATGAATGCCGCCCGGCCAAGTGTTTTCGGCGCGATGAGCCAAGACGAAACCAGTGATTTCGCGAATGATGTCGTCAAAGTGTCGAGTCTTGCGACCGTTGGTTGCTGTAAACGTATTGGCGTGCATCGGATCGCAAGCCCAAACCACGGGGTGGCCTGCATCGCGAACTGCACGAATTAACGGACGCAAACCTTGTTCGATTTTGTCAGCGCCCATGCGCGTGATCAGAGTGAGACGACCGGGTACTCGCGCTGGGTTGAGAATCTCGCACAACGATAAAACAAAATCAGTTGTTGTCTCTGGCCCAATTTTGCAACCAACCGGGTTGCCGACGCCGCGCAAGAACTCGATATGTGCGCCATCGAGTTGACGCGTGCGCTCACCAATCCACAACATGTGCGCTGAGCAGTCATACCAACCGCCCGTGAGCGAGTCTTGACGTGTGAGCGCCTCTTCGTATCCCAATAACAAAGCTTCATGACTCGTGTAGAAATCAACTTCGTGCAGCGCGCTGTGGCTCTCGGTGTCGACGCCGCAGGCACGCATAAATGCGAGTGCTCGTTCGACTTCGCCGGCCACTTGTTCGTATCGTTGACCTTCAGCGCTTGAAGTGACGAACTCTTGGTTCCAAGCATGAACGCGATTTAGATCGGCAAAACCACCTTTGGTGAATGCACGCAACAAGTTAAGCGTGCTTGCCGACTGGTGATAAGCCTGCACCAGTCTTTGCGGATTCGGCACACGCGACTCGCTATGCGGCGCTGGGTCGTTGACCATGTGACCACGAAATGATGGCAATTCGAGGTTGCCAATTTTTTCAGTGTCGCTTGATCGTGGCTTTGCAAACTGGCCTGCGATTCGACCAACTTTTACGACCGGCACGCCCATTGAATAGGTGAGCATCACTGCCATCTGCAAAATTACGCGAAGCTTCTCGCGAATATTTACTGCGGTGAACTCTTCAAAACTCTCGGCGCAGTCTCCGGCTTGCAGTAAAAATGCATTGCCACTGGCAACCTGACCAAGCGATGCGAGCAGCGAACGGGCCTCACCAGCAAAAACAAGCGGGGGATACGAAGCGATCTGCTTTAGGGCATGGTCAAGTTCAGTTTGGTCGGGCCATTTTGGCTGCTGTGCAGCAACAACGCTCTGCCAAGACGACGGAGACCAGCGGTTACTCATATTGATAACCCTATTACGGCAAGATGCGTTATACGGTGAGGATTTCGCCAGCGTCGTCGCGAAGCGTATCTACCGCACGGCTTACGAGGCGACGTGCTGCTTCTGCTGTTACACCGAGCTCTTCGCCAACTTGACGGAAGCTCTTTCGCTCTCCGTCATGCAAACCGAAACGAGCTTCAACTGCGTAACGTGCACGCTCGTCGAGTGTGCCCAACAAACGGTCGAGCAGGTTGGTGTCAACCATGCCCATGACTGCATCTTCTGGACTGATGTCTTCGTTTGGTACGAGATCGCCCAAAGTTGCATCGCCATCTTCGCCAATTGTTTTGTCGAGCGAAACTGGCGTTGTCAAGCGGTGTAGCTCTGCGTTCATCGCACTCAAACCTTCGGCATCGCCCGAACCTTGACGCAATGCGGCGCGAAGAGTTGCCGAACGATCACCAGGAATTCGAATGAGGCTTGCTTTTTGGTCTAGCGCACGACCGATGGCTTGACGAATCCAAAATGTTGCATATGTCGAAAATTTGAAACCACGACGCCAGTCGAACTTGTCGACTGCGTGTTCGAGACCAAGGTTGCCTTCTTGAATCAAGTCGAGCAAGTCCATGCCCTGTGGCAATGGGTAACGACGTGCAATTGAAACTACGAGTCTGAGGTTGGATCGAATGAAACGATCTTTGGCACGAGCAGCATTGCGAATGTCGGCACGAATTGCAGCACCGCGTTCACCTTTTTCGTGACGCTTTCGTGCTTCGCGGCCAGCTTCAATCGCTTTTGAAAGATCGCGCTCATCTTCGGCGTTGAGCAACGCAACTTTGCCAATTTCGTTCAGGTAGATGCCAATTGAGTCAGACATGGGGGGTAACTCTTTCTTTTAATCGGGGGGTATTCGGGGGAGTTGTTACATTAGGGCATCGGCACGACTTGGTCAAGGGGTTAGTGAAAATTTTCATAATTTTTTGACCCAAGTTTTATATGGCTTTTAATCCGGCAATTCAGACCGACCGATACGTGAACTCATACACTTTGGAGGTGCCAATGCGTGTCGGACTGTTCGGGGGAACATTTGACCCACCTCACCTCGGTCATCTTGTGACGGCGGTCAACGTTCGCCATGTGCTCAAACTCGACTTAGTCGTGCTGATGGTGGCCAATGATCCGTGGCAAAAACATGGCACTCGCGAGGTCGCCAGCGCCACCGACCGTCTGGCTATGGTTCGAGCAGCAATTGCAGGTGTTGATGGACTAGTTGCCGGCGATGACGAGATCACCCGCGGCGGTCCAAGTTTTACCGCTGACACGCTACAAATGTTGCGAGAGCGTTATCCCGATGCCGAGCTCTTCACGATCGTCGGCGATGACGCCGCAGCCAAGTTCGGCACGTGGCAACGCGCAAACGAGATCGCCAAGTTGTCGACACTCGTTGTTGTCGACCGACCTGGTTCGCCGATAACTCCGCCAAGTGAATATCAGTGGAACCGTGTCGAAGTTCCCCGGCTTGAAGTCAGTTCGTCAGACTTGCGCGCGCGTTTCGTGGATGGGCGACCCCT
>CANKZL010000105.1 GCA_947488385.1 Acidimicrobiaceae bacterium
CCGCCACAACGAATGCCTAAGTGGGTGCCACGGGCAATATTGCTGTTTTGGCTTGGGTTTTTAGCGACTCTCGTGACGCGTGAAGTCTTCAAGCAACTATCAAATTTCTTTATTCTGTTGTTGATTTCGCTGTTTCTTGCTTTGGCCATCGAGCCAGCAGTGAATCGTCTTGCTGCACGTGGTTGGAGCCGTGGTTCAGCTACGGGACTATTGCTCGTGAGCGTCTTTGTCGCAGTGATTTCTTTTAGCGCCGCAATTGGCACTTTGGTCGCAACCCAAGCGCAAGATCTTTTGGATAATCGAGATCAATATGTGACCGAGACCGTCGATTTCGTTAACGATACTTTTGGAACAGAAATCAGTGCGCAATCTTGGATAGACACGATCGGTGACCCAGATGGTTCAGTGCAGAACTTTTTCAGCAGCCAACAAGATCGTGTCGTTGGGCTGTCGCTTGGAGCGTTGAGTGGACTGTTGCAAGTTCTGTCGATCACGTTGTTTGCTTTTTATTTAATTTCTGACGGCCCTCGGTTGCGCCGAGCAATTTGTGGACGGCTGAGTGCCGATAAACAAAAAGTAGTTCTCGTTGTTTGGAACTTGGCAATTCAAAAAACAGGTGGCTATATCTACTCGCGGGCGCTTCTCGCACTTGTCTCTGCGTTTTTTCATTGGATTGCCTTTCAGGCGATCGGCACACCAGCACCTGTCGCACTCGCGGTCTGGGTTGGATTAATTTCACAGTTCTTGCCAGTTGTCGGCACGTATCTTGCCGGTGTTCTACCAATTTTGTTGGCGTTTCTAGATTCGCCAGTCAAAGCACTAATCGTGATTGTGTTCATCGCCGTCTATCAACAACTTGAAAATTTCTTGCTCGCACCTCGAATAACAGCAAAGACCCTTGAGCTTCACGCCGCAGTTGCTTTTGGTGCGGCCATCGCCGGCGGTGCAGTGCTTGGCCCAATTGGCGCCGTTCTAGCATTGCCATTTGCGGCGATGGTGCAAGGAATTGTTGGTAACTGGGGCAATCGTTTTGAAATCATTGACAATCCATTGGTTGCAAGCAAATCTCCAAAGAGACCAAGTTCGAGAAAACTGTTAAAAAAACAAAAGTGAAGCACTCATCTCGGTTCGCAATGGCAACAGTTGTTGTCACGAGTTTTTTAATGGTTAATTCTGCGCTGACAAACGCTTCTACTGACTCATCAACAACTAGTTCAACTCTGCCTAATTCTGATAGCGCAAGTACTTCAACTAGTACAACAACATCAACGGTTGTGCCGGTTCCGACTGCCGCCGAGACTGCATCTCAGTATCCAAATCGTTCACTTAGGTTTCCGCCATACACGCGCTTGAATCCGCCACTTTTGCCCGCAAAATCTGGTTCGGGTAGAAGAGTGGTTTACAAAAATAATTTGCAATGGGTTTGGGTTGTAGATGACCAAAACAATGTCGTGAGAGTTATGCCGGTTTCAGGTCGCCGTGGCGTGCCGAATCCGGGCGAGTACAAAGTGAATAGTCAGTCCTTGCGGTCGTACAGTCTTGATTTTGAAGGCGTGTGGTTCAACAATATGACTCGTTTTGCACTAGGACCTGCTGGTGGAAATATCGGCTTTCACGAGATTCCAACCAAGAACGGTAAGCCACTTCAAACCGAGGATCAACTCGGCACATTTCAAGGAAGTGGATGTTTAAGACTGTCAATTGAAGATGCAAAATTTATTTTTAAGTTCGCTAAATCCGGCACGAAAGTAGTCGTAATCCCTTAAGCGGGTAAAACAAGTTTTTAGAATCTGGCGAGTTCGGTTTTTAACAAGTCAAGACCTAAGTTGCCAAGGTCAAGTGCGTATGCGTGCCAGGCACGTAAGTCAAAACTCGCACCATGCTTGCGTTTTGCATCGTCGCGGAGTGACAACCAAACTCGTTCGCCAAGTTTGTAAGAGATTGCTTGTGCTGGCCAACCAAGATATCGATTGATCTCTGATTCGTTGAAGGCGTCGTCGCTTGAAGAGCGCGCCGAAAGAAATTCAAGCGCTAATTCTGGTGTCCATGCTTCGCCGGCATGCCACTTTGACTCTTTTGGAATTGCGAACTCACAGTGCATGCCAATATCAACGACAATTCTTGCTGCACGAAAGGCCTGTGCATATAAATAGCCAAGTCGAAACTCAGGTTTACCTAAGAAACCCAATTCATCCATCAATCGTTCGGCATAAAGCGCCCAACCCTCGCCGTGTCCGCTAACAAATTCGTTGCGTTGAAAGCGTGAGAGTTTTTCTGAGTTGACGGTTGCCATACCAATTTGCAGATGGTGTCCGGGAACGCCTTCGTGATATGCGGTTGTCGGCTCACTCCATAACGGAAATCTTGTGCGACCGTTTGCCGGATACCAAGTGCGACCTGGTCGAGTCAGATCTTCGCTCGGCGAGGTGTAATACATGGCGGCTGCGCCACCAGGTGGTGAAATCATTGCTTCAACGCGATGGATTTCTTTTGGAATGTCAAAGTGGTTTTCGCGAATCAAAAACGACATCGCATCATCCATAAGACCTTGCAACCAACTGCGCAGATTCTCTTCGCCTTCAATGCTGTGGCTCGGGTCGGTGTCCAAAAAGTTTCGAACCTCATTAAGCGACATGTTTGGGTTAATTTCTCTGGCCGTTTTTATAAGTTCTGCGTCGAGTCTTAAAACTTCTGCAAAGCCCCATTCATATGATTCGCGCGCATCAACATTCATGCCCATAAATCGGCGTCGAGCGAGCGCATGCCGTTCTTGGCCGACTCCGTTGCGTGGATCTGCAGCTGGCGCATATGTCTGGCGCAAGTAGTTTGCTGTTTCGCTCATCGACTTTGAGGCAGCGACTGCAGCCTCTCGCAAGTCGTCGAGCGGTGCGCCTTTAACGGTTGCTGCAGATTCGGCAAATTGAGTAAAAAAGCCTGGCGAACTCGGTGTTCCGGCCCAAGTTTCAAGTTGTTCGGCGACAACAAGTGCTTGACGACGTGGCGCAACTGTTTGGCGCTTGATCCCGAGATCCCAACTTTCGCGCATGCCGGCAAAAGCAGTTGGCACATTGCTCATGCGTTCAGCAATTGTCTTCCAGTTTTCGACTGTTGCGGTTGGCATCAAGTCAAATATTGCGCGTGCCGAGTCGACGTCACCCGCAATCACACGAATTGAACGCAGGTGTTCACCTGCTTGATGTTCAAGTGTTGTCATTTCAAGCGAATTGCGTAACACACCAGCAGCAAGCCGGTCACGGTCGGTTGATGTGTCGAGTGTGTTTAGAGTTGCGAGAGTTGAGCGCGTCACCTCGTAACGCTCTTCGTGACCGCTTGGGCTGTAGTCAGTCATTTCGTGATCGTGACCCGCAATTCCGAGCGCGGTCGCGAGTCCTGGGTCGGTGGCAGCAAGTTGATCAATGTATTGATCTGAAAGTTGATAAACGGGTGACTCTTGCGTCGGATTTTTTGAATTTGCCATGCCTTTACCGTAGGCGTTTTTCATGTAATGCTCAAAGTGTGCCAAACCGTAAATCAGCCCTGGTTACTGGTGCATCGTCGGGTATCGGTCGGCAGTACGCGATTTTTCTAGCGAAGAGTGGATATGACGTCGTCGCAGTTGCTCGTCGTGTTGAACTTCTTGAAGCACTCGCGATTGAACTCAAGGCTTATGGTGCTGAAACAAAAGTTGTTGTTGCCGACTTGTCAACAGATGATGGAATCCAAGCGACGATCAAAGAAGCACAAGATGTCGAGTTTCTCGTTCTCAATGCCGGAATTACTCGTGCCGCAAGAGTTGGGCAAACAAATATTCAAGAAATGAATCGATTGAATCGACTGTTGGCAACAGGTGTTGTCGAAATTTGTGAGGCGGTAATTCCAAAAATGATTCAACGTAGAAGTGGTGATGTTGTAGTTGTTTCAAGCATTGCCGCATTTGTCGATATGCCAAAGTCGGCTCTATACGCTGCGGCAAAAACTTATGTCATGTCTTACGGCAGAAGTGTGAACGCAGAGTTGCGCGGATCTGGGGTTCGGCTTTGCGTTGTTTGTCCTGGCTATGTACGAACGCAATTGCATCAAAACGCCGGACTTGAGCACTTAACTTCGCGGGTTCCTCGTTGGCTGTGGGTTACTGCAGACGAAGTTGTACGCAGTGCTCAAAAAGGTTTGAACCAAAACAAAAGCGTCGTCGTCCCTGGCTTT
>CANKZL010000106.1 GCA_947488385.1 Acidimicrobiaceae bacterium
GCCGAACCGTGTTTTGCGCGAACTCTCGACTGGCTTCTTTGCAACGGACTAGATCGTCTCAGTCAACCTCACGGAGACAGCATGTATTTGCGACTCTCCACTCGGCCAATAGATCAAACACCGTTCGAAGATTTACTGGCAAAGCGTGGCACCGATGCGTTGCGCGCCGATGTGCTTGCTGGTGGATACAGATTGTGCGAACCGACCAACAATCAGCCGGCTGATTTAATTATCGCCGCCACTGGCAGCATCGTGCCTGAAGCAGTCGCCGCGGCGAAACTTCTCGAAGCCGAAGGGATCAACGCAGTTGTGCTCGATATTTGCTCTCCAGATCGCATCTACCGCGGTTGGCGTGAAGCACAACAAAACGCGACACGACATGGCGTAACGACCAAAGATGTCGGCCACTTTGGCGCATTGCTCGCTGAGTCAGAGCGGCGACTACCAATTCTCACGGTGCAAGACTCGGCCAGTCACTCACTGGCGTGGTTGGGTTCGGTATTTGGCGCACGAACCGTGCCGGTTGGCGTTGACGAATTTGGTCAATCAGGCACAATTGCCGAACTTTACGGCACTTTTGATCTTCTTCCCGATCAGCTCGTGAACGCAGCGTTGCTCGCCTTGTCGTAGCCTACGAATATGGCAATCGTTGAAAAACCATCCACAAAAAAAGTAATTGACGGCATCGAGCTGACCGCAAAAACGGTCACTCAAATGGCTCCACCAAAATTTGCAACAGTTGAACAAGAGCGACAACATCGCAAAGAAAAACTCGCAGGCGCAATGCGTATCTTTGGTCGTCTCGGTTTCGGCGAAGGCGTCGCGGGCCATATCACCGTGCGCGACCCAGAGTTTCCTGATCACTTCTGGGTAAACCCGTTTGCCAAGAGTTTTCGATACATGCGTGTGAGCGATCTGTTGCTCGTCAATCACGAAGGAGAAGTCGTTTACGGCTCTCAGCCTGTAAACCGCGCGGCGTTTTGTATTCACGCGGCGATTCACCAAGCGCGTCCAGACGTAATTGCTGCCGCCCACGCTCACTCACCATTCGGCAAGTCTTGGGCGTCGCTCGGGCGCAAACTTGACCCAATCACACAAGACTCGTGTTACTTTTACGAAGATCACACTGTGATCACCGAACAAGGCGGAGCAGTCGTCCTCGAAATTTCTGCAGGACAAGAAATCGCCGCGAAGTTTCCGAAAGGCAAAGCTGCCATTCATCAAAACCACGGGCTATTCACGGTCAGCGACACTGTTGACGCAGCGGCATTTTGGTTCATCACAATGGAGCGAACATGCCAAGCTCAATTGATGGCCGAAGCCGCAGGCACGCCAAAATTGATTCCGCATGAGATGGCGAGTTACACCCGAGAACTAACTGGTTTTCCCGCTGCAGGTTGGTTGCAGTTTCAACCATTGTGGGAAGAAATCTGTCGCACTGATCCAGATCTCTTCGATTGAGTTCTAGCACCGCTCCACGCGGACTATCTCGCATCGCGAACACCGCGCCGCCAGAAGCACTATTTGTTGTTTCTGCGGCGGGTCAATATTGTGGCGCCGTTATCGCTGTGCGTCTATTCGACGATCTCGCTCCGGCCAGCGTCGCCTGGCTTCGTGTGATTGGCGCGGCGGTTGTGCTCATCGCATTTTCTTATCCGTCGCTCAAAAGAGGTGGCAGTTGGTCGCGCGAGCAACTTATAGCCGTCAGCCTTTTTGGCATCTCGACGGCGTTGATGAACCTGTTTTTCTATTTGGCGATTCAACATCTTGACCTAGGCAAAGGTGTCGCTATTGAATTCATTGGACCAATTACCGTTGCGGCACTTCGCACCCGCACGACACGCAATGCATTGGCGTTGGTTTTGGCAGTCGTTGGGGTGGTGATTTTGTCGGGGCTTGAACTTGGCAATGAACCACTTGGGCTTATTTACATTTTTTTAGCTTCGATCATGTGGGCTTTATATATAGTCATCGGTTCTAAAGTTGCGGGCTTTGATCGCGGTGTGTCGGGGCTCGGCATCGGTCTGTTAATCGGCGCACTTTTCATTGCTCCGTTTGGCGCGCCATCAAGTGGCCCAGCATTTCAAACACCGTGGATCTTGGCGACGTGTGTTCTCGTTGGTATTTTGTCAAATGCAATCGGCTACGGCATTGATCAATTCACACTTCGACGAATTCCAGTGCGACGATTTTCTGTGCTGCTCGCGTTGCTTCCAGTAACTGCAACAGTCTTTGGATTAATTTTTCTCAATCAAGTGCCAAGTATCACAGATTTAATCGGCATCGGATTCGTGTTGATTGGTGTTGTTGTGCAACAACGCGACACGCTTCCACCAACCGAAGTCGTCGCCTAACTAGCAACTCTTTCGTAGTAGACTGTTTGCGCGGGCGAGGGAGTTCTAATTCTCTATGCGCATATCCCCAATTAAACGATGCTTCGTCGTTCTCATCGGTCTGGCAACTCTTGTTGCAGGACTCTCACCTGCTCGCCCTGCATCAGCGCAAGAAGGTCAACTTCCAGGCGGCGTAATCATCTACGGTCGCGGATTCGGCCATGGTCGCGGACTTAGTCAATATGGCTCTTACGGTTGGGCCACCGTGCACGGCTGGTCATGGGAGCAAATCCTCGATTTTTACTATGGCGGAGCAACCGGCAACTCGCGCTCGATGCTCGAAGCACCAAACCAAGAGATGACCGTTTGGCTCAGCGTGATGAATGCCAAACAGACTGGTGTTGTCTCAGATTCAGGCACAATGCGCCTGCTTGAAGACCCCGACCAGGGCCGACGGTTTACAAGCATGGTGGCGCGCGAAAAGTCAGGCGCCCAAAGGGTTTACCAAGTTTGGGGTTCAAACCAGCGCAAGTGTTTGAACGAGTCAGACTCGCCTGAAGCAGCAGGTTTTGCCCTGCTCGGTGAGTTCAACGAAACTGCATCGTTCGTGACAAACGCCAGCCAAGATCCGGCTGCAGCGGCGCTCGACACAGTTGGGCTCTGCGAACCAAAATCGTCTTCACTGAATCAAGTTCGCTACTACCGCGGAATTGTGCGAGCGATGAACAATTCAAAAAATGAAAATCGCACGATCAATATTGCTCAACTTAACGACTACTTGCGTGGCGTCGTTCCGCGCGAGTCACCTGCGTCATGGGGCGATGCAGCTGGCGGTGCAGGCATGAACGCTCTTCGGGCTCAAGCGGTTGCCGCTCGTTCATACTCAGTTACAGAAAATCGTTACGCGGGTCTTGCCAAGACGTGCGATACCCAGGACTGTCAGGTTTATGGTGGTGCCGCTCTTCGAACTTCCGTAAATGCTTCACCGTCTGTTTTAGAAAGTGCCAACACCGACCGTGCTGTTGCTGAGACGACTGGCGTAATTATTCGCACACCTCAAGGTGCTGTCGTGCGAACTGAGTTCTCTTCTTCTAACGGTGGCCGCACTGCAGGTGGCACATTTCCTGCGCTCGTTGATGCCGGCGATCTCTCTGCAGATAGTTCGTTGATGGTCTGGACTCGCGCATTTTCAGCCGCACAAATTGTCGCCAAATATCCGCAGGTTGGCATTCTCACTGCAGTGACAACTACAAACGACGGCCTCGGCGGCGACTGGGGCGGCTACACACTTGATGTAACAATCTCTGGCACCGCCGGATCAGTAAAAGTTTCTGGTTGGTCATTTCGCACGTCGTTCGCACTCCCCGCCCCATGGTTCGGTGCCACGCCAGTTTTTGGTGCACCACTTGAATCAGGCGTCGTTGGTTCAATGTTGTTCGTCGGCGACTCGATCGGTCAAAGCATCGCCCCAGAATTCGCCGCCATCGTCTCCCCCGCGTATCCATCTATCAACTTTCAGGCGATCAACAACCGTTGCATGGTAGGTCCTTCGTGCGTAACACCAGACAAAGGTCAACCTGACGCAATCGCTGTAGTCAACTCTCTCAGCGCCGAACAGTTCCCCACCGTGGCAATTGTTCAACTTGGATATAACGACGACCCAAACACGATGGCCAGCGATGTAACTCAGGTCATAAACGCACTTAACGCGCGCAATGTGCAACGCATCATCTTCGTCAATCTTTCAACACGTCGTGCATCACAAAATTACGCCCTTTCAAACGCGGCGCTTGTTGCCGCTGCCCAAACAAACCCGAATGTTTCTGTTCTTGACTGGAACGCAGCAAG
>CANKZL010000107.1 GCA_947488385.1 Acidimicrobiaceae bacterium
CCGGGTGTTCATCCAGCAAAAGTTTTGGTGATCGGTGCTGGCAATGTTGGCTTCAACTCAGCATGGATCGCGGGCGGCATGGAAGCCGAAGTGGTGCTACTTGACAAAAATTTGGATCGATTGCGTCACATTGATCAAATCATCCGCTCACGAATCACAACCATCGCCTCAAATCGTGGCGCAATCGAGCGATACATCGCGCAAGCCGACTTGGTGATTGGCGCAGTTCTTGTTGCAGGTGCGCGCGCACCAGTTGTCGTGACACAAGAGATGGTCAAGTCAATGAAACGCGGTTCGGTGATTGTTGATGTCGCAGTTGACCAAGGTGGCTGCATCGAAACTATTCATGAGACAACTCATAAAGAACCTGTCTACGAACTTCATGGTGTCTTGCACTACGCAGTTGGCAACATGCCGGGTGCCGTGCCACACACAAGCACTTACGCCCTAACCAATGCAACATTGCCGTATCTTCTCGACGTTGCAAAACTCGGCACCAAAACTGCCTCCCAAAAAAACAGTTCACTAAAACTCGGAGTCAACACGGTAAATGGTGAACTCACCAATGTTGCTGCGGCAACTGCACTTAAGTTAACGGCAGTTGATTGCTTAAAAGTTTTGTAAAACTAATCGCAACAACTATCGCGCCAACCACAACCTGAACACTTGAAGTGTGCGTGTTCGGCATGCAATTTCGACCCGCAGTGTGGACAGTCAACAAAAACGGCGTGACGTGTGCGACAAGCATCGGCGTTGACTGATGTCGCTTGAGGCGCAGGCGTCTTGAGATCGGTTCGCGTATCGGTCACGAATTAATTATTGCACTATCGTGAACATGGTTCGCGCATGACTGATACAACTGACTCTTCAACTCCGGTCAGTAGGCGCAATCGCCAACACACACCCGGCAGTGCCCGTGCCGCCTTTCAAGTGCCCGACTTCAGGCGCATTTGGTTCGGTTCTTTCGCTTCAAATATCGGCACATGGATACAAAACGTTGTCTTGCCTGTCTATATATATGAACGCACTGGCCGAGCATCTCTGGTGGCAGTTTTAATCTTCGCCCAACTCGGCCCGATTCTGCTGTTTTCAATACCAGGTGGCGTAATCGCAGATCGCGTCAACAGAAAAAAGTTTCTTGTGTCAATGCAATCTCTACAACTCTGCTGTTCTCTGCTTCTGGCATTTTTTGCGGCCCAAGATTCGCCGATCTGGTTGCTCTTTGCCGCCCAACTCGGGGTCGGCATAGGTAATGCACTTCAGATTCCCGCATGGTCGACAATGCTCACGACTCTTGTGCCACCAAAAGACATTGCGGGAGCGATCTCGTTGAACTCGACGGTGATCAACGGTGCGCGAGTCATTGGCCCAATAATCGTCGCCGTTCTCGCGCAATGGAATGTAACCACATCACAATTTTTCACTATTAATGCCGTCACATATCTTTTCGTAATCTTTGCGTTGCTCGGCGTGAAAATCCCTGAAATCACGCCCGACACGACAACTGGCTGGCGCAGGTTTACTTTTGCCTTCAAAATTGCCCGCGAGCGCATCGTCGTCTCACGCCTAGTTCTTACGCTTGCGTCATTTTCGTTGCTCTCACTGCCGTATGTTGGCCTCTTTCCAGCGATTGCCGAACTCAACTTCGGAATTGAATCAAAAAGCGTGACATACAACTGGCTTTATGCAACTTGGGGTCTTGGCGCGTGCGTAGGCGGTTTAAGCGTCTCAACCATTTTTGTCGCAATCGACAATCGACGACTTATCCGAATCGGTTTTGCAAGTTTCGCAGTGAGCATGATGGCGTTTGCGCTTTCACCAAATGTCACGCTTGCTTTCGTCACGGTGTTTTTTCTTGGTGGTGCTTACTTCTTTACAACGACTGCAATGCAAACCGTTCTCGCATCAGGGCTCACCCCAGAAATTCGTGGGCGCGTGATGGCGCTTTGGTTCATGGCATTTGGTGGCACCGTGCCAATTGGCAACATGATCTTTGGTCCGCTGATCGACCGTTACGGCTCTCAGTGGTTGTTGATACTTGGTTCGCTCTGGGCCGCAGTGTTGTGGTGGTGGTGCGACATCGAACGCCTCGAGCGTCAAGAAGAAACAGTTCTCTAAAAACTCGCGAGTAATCGCTACAGCCCGTCGCAAAGCCGAACGAGGCCAGTCACTTTTGAGCCTTTGACAAGAGCAGCATCGCTTGCGCCGAGTTTTGCCAGTCGTGACTTTGCTTCGTCGAAACTCACAGCTTGCGTTTGGTAAAGATCTGTATTCACCGCAATCAATTCGATGTTTAGATCTTCAGCAATAGCGCGAATCGCCAAATGCTCTTTTGCTGGTTCAGCCAACTCAGCCATCAATCCACAAAACGCGAACTTCTTTTTTGCTGGCAATTTCGCCAAGGTCTCAAGTGCCGCTCGCATCGAGGCTGGGTTTGCGTTGTAAGAGTCATCAATCACGGTCGCACCAGACTCAAGTTTGCGCATCTGCATTCGCGAACCAGAAATGCTCGCTCCCGATATCGCGCGCGCCGCAGTTTGTAGATCAATCTGTAAATACCCAGCCACACATAGAGCGGCGAGCGCATTGTGGGCCATATGCATACCCGCAGTTTGCATTTGCAATTCAACTTCACCCCACGGCGATGCAACTTTTGCTGTGACACAGCCCTGATCGTCGATATCGCTTGAAAAGATTTTTACATCTGCGTTCGCTGCAGTGCCATATGTCAATATTTTTGCCTTAGTCACTTCGCGCATCGCAACCACTCGCGAGTCGTCAGCATTCAAAATCGCAAGCCCAGAATCTGGCAACGACTCGATCAGTTCTTGTTTGGCTTTTTTAACTCCGTCAATTGAGCCCACACGCTCGGTGTGCGCGTCGGCCACTGCAGTCACGATGCCAATATTTGGACTTGCTACTTTGCAGAGTCTGGCAATCTCGCCAAACCCACGCATTCCCATTTCGAGTACAAGAGCTTGCGTCGCATCAGGCGCATTCAAAATAGTTGTCGGCAAACCAAAATCATTGTTGAATGACGCCTCGTTGGCGTGCGTTTGAAATTTGACAGCCAATGCGCTGGCGACAAAATCTTTTGTCGATGTCTTACCCACTGAACCAGTGATTCCGATTACGCGACCGGCCAACTGTGAATCAAGTCGAGCCCTACCCCAACTACCCAAAGCCAACAACGCTGCAACTGTTTCGCCGACTTTGATTGCTGTTCGACCCTGAGGTTCGCGCGCGGTGAGATATGCCCCAGCACCACGACTTATAGCATCAGCAATAAATTCGTGACCGTCGCGCTGATCAACAATTGGTACGAATAGTTGCCCCGGCACGATTGTTCGCGAGTCGAAAGATACGCCGGCAAGATGTGCGTTCGAACCGACAAGCTCTCCAGAAACGGCGCTTGCAACATCTGCTGCCATGAAGCGCATGGTTTAAATCTTAACTGCGATATCGCTAAGCAACTGATTAACGTCAAGATGCGAGTACCGTTATGACGAATGATTAGCGAAAATCGCAAGTCAAAAGCTCGCATCATTGTTTTATTTGGTGGCGAATCTGCCGAGCACGACGTTAGTTGTGTCACGGCGGCACACGTCTTGCGCGCACTTGATCCACAAAAATATGACGTCACCACGGTGGGCATCACGCGCACAGGTCAATGGGTGAACGCTGAACTGCCAACGGCCAGTGACATCAAAACTCTCAGCACGATCGGGTCACCCACAAGTTCGAGTTTGATTTTTGATACGCAAAACGACTCGACTCAACTTGTTGTTATTCCGTTGCTACACGGACCAATGGGTGAAGATGGCACCGTACAAGGACTGCTCGAACTTGCCCACGTCGCATATGTCGGCACGGGTGTTCTCGGTAGCGCTGTCGCGATGGACAAGGGCATCGCCAAACAGATCATGTCTGCCAACTCTATTGCTCAACAAAAATTTATAACCCTTCGTGACACTGACGATCGAGAAAAAAATATTGATCAGGCAATCAGCCAACTCGGTTTACCAGTTTTTGTTAAGCCTGCAAATATGGGTTCTTCAATCGGCGTCAAGAAAGCCAAGACGCGTGCCGAAATAGTCTCTGC
>CANKZL010000108.1 GCA_947488385.1 Acidimicrobiaceae bacterium
AGTTCGTCGTCCGTTGTCGTTGACGAGTTTCACGTATCGCCACGGCGAGCCGTATGTACTGACGCCAATGATGTGGCGAATATTTTGCAATGCTGGGCGAATTTTATTTTTCTCGTTAAAGCGAAATGCAACGTCGAGTACAAACACGCGCTCGAGCCAACCTTTGAGCTGAGCGGGGAGTCCTGACCACCAAGTTGGGTATACAAACACGAGTGCGTCTGCTTGTTTTACGAGTTGTGCGTGATGCTTTGTCTCAGCACAGATAAGTGGCTGCGCAGTTTCGTATGCGTTGCGCTCGTCGCGTGACATCGCCGTTACAAAATTTTCGTCAGCTAACCGAATCGCCGAAACATTGTGTTGTCGACCGTCTTCAAGGGCGCGAATGATCGCCTCAAAAATCGCCGTGCAATAGCTGTTTGCGCTCGGGTGGCCGAGCACAATGACAACGTTCATTTAGTGCTCCCCCTGGGATTTGAACCCAGGACCTGCGGATTAAGAGTCCGTTGCTCTACCAACTGAGCTAGAGGAGCGATAACGCTTCGCCACTCTAATAGATCAAACGCAAACGCCGAAAAGCCAGAAGATTTGTTGGGGTGGACGAGGGGTCTCGAACCCCCGGCCTCCAGGACCACAACCTGGCGCTCTAACCAACTGAGCTACGCCCACCACGAACAATTCAGTGTGCCACACTTCTTGGCGCTACCCAACGTAATTCGCTTGATGAAATAGAAATTAAATTTGTCAAAACCTCATTGTTCATTGAGTTTTCAAGTTCGTAGGCACTTTGAAGTACGGCTACACTGATGCCAACCAATTACTGGAGTTGATAACCATGACAGCGATGGATTCCACGCTGTTTTCACCACTTGCACAACGTGCAAGGGAGATAACAACCCGAGAGCTCGTGCTTTATGCCGAGCGGACAAAAGGTTCTCACCGCGCTAACGCTCGAGCCCGAAAAGTGCTGCCGCTGGGCGTACCGTCGAGTTTTCAGGCCTACGACCCGCATCCAATCGTCATTGCCTCAGCCGGCAGTTCGTGGATGAAAGACGTCGACGGCAATAAATACACCGATTTCGACATGGGTTTCGGCGCGCTGTTCGCTGGCCATGTGCACCCGCTTGTGCGCCGTGCGATTGATCAACAACTCGATTTGGGCACGCTGTTTGTTTCGCCGTGCGAAGACAATGCCGAAGTCGCCGAGATGTTGGCCGAACGTTATGGCTTGCCGATGTGGAGATTCACCAACTCAGGCACAGAAGCCACGATGGACGCGATTCGTGTTGCTCGCGCTTCAACGGGCCGCGACAAAATCGTCAAAGTTGAAGGCGGTTATCACGGTCATCATGACGAAGTAATGGTCTCGATGAAACCACCAATTGCAGTTGCTGGCCCCGCGCGAAAACCATTCTCAGTTGCTTCGAGTGCTGGCATCACAGCAGACACACTCAAGTCAACAATTGTTGTGCCATACAACGATCCTGAAGCGCTTGAAGATGTTTTGCGCAACGGTGATGTGGCTTGTTTCATCGTCGAACCAGTGATGCAAAACATCGGAATTTGCAAACCACTGCCGGGATATTTGCAAGCGGTTCGTGAAATCACACAGCGCTACGGCACACTTTTGATTTTTGACGAAGTAAAAACTGGCATCACCGCAGGTTTCAGTGGAGCAACAGGCGCTCTTGGTGTCACACCAGATCTTGTGGCACTTGCAAAATCAATTGGTGGCGGTCTGCCATTGGGTGCATTCGGTGGCAAACAAGAATATATGGACACGATCACAAACGGCAGTGTGGTGCACCTCGGCACATACAACGGCAACCCAT
Organism: Acidimicrobiaceae bacterium; assembly: GCA_947488385.1. GTDB lineage: Bacteria > Actinomycetota > Acidimicrobiia > Acidimicrobiales > Ilumatobacteraceae > BACL27. Next base: position 1,830 of record CANKZL010000108.1, read on the forward strand.
TGTGCATGGCCGCGGCAAAAGCAGTTTTGCGCGAAGTCTGCACGCGTGAGGCAACCGAGCAAGCAATCAACTTGAATACAAGACTTGTCAATGCGTGCACCGATGTAATTGATCGCGCAGGCATTGATGCAAACGTCGTGCAGTTCGGCGCCAAAGGTTGCATCACTTGGTCGCGTGAACCAATTCAAAATTACCGCGACTACAAAGCAACTGATTTTGATCTCGCATTCGCACAATGGATACACGGCATCAACCGTGGAGTACTTCTTCCTCCAGGTCTCGACGAGCAGTGGTTGATTTCAATTTTGCATGGCGAAGCTGAGACGCTCAACTACGCAAATGTTTTTCAAGAATTTGTTGACGAACTCCTAATTTAAAAATCATTTAATGGTGCAGATTTCACCATCGTTGCCGCCAGCAGCATGGCGCATGATCTTGCGTGGATTAATTCGGCGTTGTCCACATTGTGGCGCTCGCGGTGCATTTTTCACTTCGTGGTTTCGCACGCAAGACACTTGTCGCGGTTGCGATCTTGTGTGGCAACGCAACACAGATGGTTTCATGCTTGGAGCATTGGCAATTAATTTCATCGTGACTGGTAGTTCATTAATTTTTACGTTTGCCATCGGTGTCGTGGCTAGCTATCCAGATATTGCAATTTTTCCAGTGCTGATCTCGACCGTTGCAGTAACTCTGATTGTCGGTATTTTTGGCTATCCGATTTCGTACACAACATGGCTGGCGATCGACCTAATGATGCGGCCACTTGAGCCAGGCGAACAGGCGAACACAAGCAAACAGCAATAAGCCCCAAAGGACCCTTCAAAAGGCTTATGCCGTATGCCTTCTAGGGTGCTTGACCGAACATCTGTTCGTGTGTAGGGTTGCCTACAACACCCCCTACCTAGGGTGCCAAATTCATCAACTAAACCAATTCCTCCACAAATAGCGATTTAACACAACCAAGCGAAAGGCAATACAAAATGAGCACCGAAAAAGATAAAGCCCTTGAAGTAGCCCTTGGGGCAATCGATAAGCAGTTCGGCAAAGGTTCGATCATGCGCATGGGCGAAAAGCAGAACCTTGGCATTGACTTCATCCCAACAGGTGCACTGCCACTTGACATCGCACTTGGCATCGGCGGCGTTCCACGCGGTCGAATTGTCGAAATCTTCGGTCCAGAGTCGTCGGGTAAATCAACCTTGGCGATGCACATCGTGGCCGAAGCCCAACGCAACGGCGGCATCTGCGCTTACGTCGACGCCGAACACGCAATGGACCCTGTGTATGCAAAAGCAATCGGTGTCGACACCGACAATCTTTTGATCTCACAGCCAGATACCGGTGAGCAGGCTCTTGAAATCGTCGACATGTTGGTGCGCTCAGGTGCACTTGACGTAGTCGTTATCGACTCAGTTGCCGCACTCACGCCACGTGCAGAAATTGAAGGCGAAATGGGCGATAGCCACATGGGTTTGCAGGCTCGTTTAATGAGTCAAGCAATGCGTAAATTGACATCTAATTTGCACAAGTCAAATACCGTTGCTGTGTTCATCAACCAGTTGCGCGAAAAAATCGGTGTGATGTTCGGTTCACCAGAAACAACTCCTGGTGGTCGAGCACTCAAGTTTTATTCTTCTGTTCGTCTCGACATTCGTCGTATTGAAACAATCAAAGACGGCGTTGAAGTCGTGGGTTCACGCACACGTGTGAAAGTTGTGAAGAACAAAGTTTCGCCACCGTTCAAGCAGGCCGAATTCGACATTATGTATGGCAAGGGCATCAGCCGCGAAGGTGCAGTTCTTGACATGGCAGTCGAAATGGGCATCGCCAAGAAATCTGGGGCGTGGTTCACATACGACGGCGAACAACTTGGTCAAGGCCGCGAGAACGCAAAGCAGTTCTTGGCTGAAAACACCGAGGTAATGGTGCAGATGGCCGATCGAGTTCGTCAACAGTCAATGCCGGTAGTCGAGGCTGCCCCAGAGGTCGTTGAAGAAGTCAAGGCAGCGCCGACCAAAGCCACTGCCGAGAAAGCTTCAAAAAAAGCGTTCACCGCTAAAGACGACGAGCCAATCGAGCTTTAACAACAACGCGACTGCCATTGCGGCCGACAGGTCTTAATCGACCTGTCGGCAATGGTGCGTAGTTGAGGCGCTCGCTGAAATTGCGCCTGTAAAATAGAAAAGTCGTGACCCGCAACTATTTCGTTCGCACCTTTGGGTGCCAAATGAACGAGCACGACTCTGAACGCATCTCAGGTCTTCTTGA
>CANKZL010000109.1 GCA_947488385.1 Acidimicrobiaceae bacterium
CTTACGCCGAAGAACTTTCCTCCATCTTGTGGCCCAAGAATTTTGTACAGCTCCCACAAGACAACTACCGAGGTAATCGCCACAACAAACATTGCCGAGCGATACGCGATGCGACGCGCCAACATTTCTACTTCTTTGCCCGACTCAGCGCCGCAATCTCGGGCAAAATTTCTTTGCCGTAAGCCTCAAGAGTTTGCTCTTTGCCATCATGCTGCAAATAAACCGAGAACTGATCAACCCCGAGACCCTTGAGTTCTTTCAAACGCTTTATGTGTTCATCAACGTTGCCCAAAATACAAAAACGATCCACAATCGAATCAGGCACAAAAGTTGTGTGCGTGTTTCCGGCTTGGCCATGTTGTTTATAGTCATAGCCCTCGCGACCCTTGATGTAATCAGTCAACGCTTTTGGCACGGCGCTTGATTCGCCGTAACGCGCGACGATGTCAGCCACATGATTGCCCACCATGCCACCAAACCAACGACACTGCTCACGCATGTGCGACATATCGTCACCAACATATGCAGGTGCTGCGACACAAATTTTTACCGAATTTGGATCACGACCCGAATCGCGTGCAGCTTTGCGCACTGCTTCAATTGTCCACGCGGCAATATCAATGTCGGCAAGTTGCAAAATAAAACCATCGCCAACTTCGCCGGTCAACTGAAGAGCTTTTGGCCCATACGCCGCGACCCATACTTCGCACTTGCTTTTTGACGCCCACTCAAATTTGATTTTCGAACCGTTGTAGTCAACTTCGCGACCATTCGAGAGTTCACGAATTACGTCGATACTTTCTCGCAAAGTCGCCAGAGTCGTCGGCTTTCCGTTGGTTACACGTACCGCAGAGTCTCCACGCCCGATGCCACAGACAGTGCGATTGCCGTACATTTCGTTGAGCGTTGCAAACAAACTTGCCGTAACCGTCCAATCGCGAGTCGCTGGGTTCGTGACCATCGGACCAACAATTACATTTTTTGTTTCCGCCAAAATCTGACTGAAGATTACGTACGGTTCTTCCCACAAAATGTGGCTGTCAAATGTCCAAACGTGTGTAAAACCAAGGGCATCGGCCTTGCGTGCAAGGTCAATCACCTGCCGTGCAGGTGGAGTCGTCTGCAATACAACGCCGATGTCCACCTATTTACCTGCTGTGTGGAAAGCCGAGGTCGACTGTTGACGTACGTGGATCTGGCCAACGTGAAGTCACAACCTTGCCACGCGTATAGAAGTTGATGCCCTCTGGGCCGTACATGTGTTGGTCACCGAACAAACTCGCCTTCCAACCACCAAATGAATAATACGAAACTGGTACAGGAATCGGCACGTTTATGCCGACCATGCCTACATTCACGTCGTATTGGAACTGTCGCGCAACGCCACCATCACGAGTGAAAATCGCAGTGCCGTTTCCGAATTGATTGTCGTTGATCGCTTTCAATCCTTCGTCGTAACTCTTCACGCGCATTACGGTGAGCACTGGTCCGAAAATTTCTTCGTCGTAGCACTTCATTCCTGGCTTGACATGATCGATCAAACTTGGATTCAAGAAGAAACCCTCATCCTTTGCTTTATCGGTTCCGTCTAGAACAACTGTTGCACCTTCTTTTGCTGCACCAGTCACATAACCAGCAACTTTGTCACGATGTTCACGGCTAATCAACGGACCCATTTCACTCGCAGGGTCTGAGCCTGCGCCAACTTTAATGTTTGGCACTTTTGATTTGATCTTGTTGACCAAGTCATCGGCGATTGAGTCAACTGCAAGCACCACAGAAACTGCCATGCAACGCTCACCTGCTGAACCGTATGCGGCACTGATCGCGGCATCTGCTGCCATGTCCAGATCTGCATCTGGCAAAACCAACATGTGGTTCTTCGCGCCGCCGAGGGCCTGCACACGCTTACCGTTTTTTGTGCCGGTCTCATATACATATTTTGCAATCGGTGTCGAACCTACGAAACTCACTGCAGCAATGTCTGGGTGATCAAGCAATCGATCTACGGCCACTTTGTCGCCGTGCACAACGTTGTAAACACCATCTGGAAGACCCGCTTGACGGAGCAAGTCGGCAACAAACATTGATGCCGATGGATCTTTCTCGCTTGGCTTCAAAATAAATGTATTGCCGCACATGATCGCATTGGCGAACATCCACATTGGCACCATTGCCGGAAAGTTGAACGGAGTAATTCCGGCTACAACACCGAGTGGTTGACGAATTGAATAAACATCGACACCAGTTGATGCTTGTTCTGAATACCCGCCCTTGAGCATTGCCGGCACACCGCAAGCGAACTCGATATTTTCAAGCCCGCGAGCAATTTCACCCAACGCGTCGCTCGGCACTTTGCCGTGCTCAAGAGTCAATAAGTTGGCGATTTCTTTGCGGTTTGCGTCAACAAGTTCGCGCATGCGAAACATGATCTCGGCGCGACGCGACAAGTTTGTCGCACGCCATGCCGGAAACGCAGCCTTCGCCGAGGCAACTGCCGCATCGACATCGGCAACATTTGCCAGGTCAACTTCAGACTCTTGCTTGCCAGTTGCAGGGTTGAACACCTTGCCTGATTTGCCAGATGTTCCAGCGACAACCTTGTTGTTGACCCAATGACTAATGCGATTCATGATTTTTTATTTCTCCTGTGTGTGTGGTTTATTTAGTTCAGATATTGGCATAGGCCACGTTTGATGAATTTGCCGTGCCCTTTGCGTCCGTGGAATTTATCATTTTCAATTACAACCATGCCGCGTGACAACACGGTGTCAACTTTGCCGTCAATGACGGTGCCTTCCCATGACGAGTGGTCCATATTCATGTGGTGCTTGTCGTTGATGCCGATTTTTGTCTTCTTGTTCGGATCCCAGATCAATATGTCGGCATCTGATCCTGCGGCAATAATGCCTTTTTGCGGATACATACCGAACATTCGGGCCGGTGTGGTGCTGCAAGTTTCAACCCAACGCTCAAGCGACAGTTCGCCTTGAACAACACCCTGATAAATGAGTTCCATTCGATGCTCAACGCCGCCCATGCCGTTCGGAATCTTCGAGAAGTTTCCACGACCCAATTCTTTTTGATCTTTGTAACAGAACGGGCAATGGTCTGTTGAAACGATCGCGAGTTCATTCATGCGCAAACCCTTCCACAAATCGCCGTGGTGGTCGTGCGTGTCGTGCTTGCTGCGAATCGGTGGCGAGCAAACAAATTTCGCGCCTTCAAAACCTGGGCGAGCCAAGTGATCTTCAAGCGTCATATATAGGTATTGCGGACAAGTTTCGCCGAATACGTTTAGACCCTCGTGGCGCGCCTCGGCCAAGGCGTTCAACGCTTCGGAGGCCGACATGTGAACTATATATAGGGGTACGTTTCCGGCGACCTTTGACAAAACAATCGCACGATTTGTTGCTTCACCCTCGAGCAAACTTGGTCGCGAATACGAGTGATACTTCGGGTCAGTGTCACCACGAGCAATGTGCTGCTGCACGAGCACATCGATTGCAATTCCGTTCTCGGCGTGCATCATGATCGTCGCACCGTTTTCGCTTGCAGTTTGCATCGCGCGCAAAATCTGGCCGTCATCGCTGTAGAACACGCCAGGGTATGCCATGAACAATTTGAAACTTGTTACACCTTCATGCTCAACCAAATAAGTCATGTCTTTCAAAGACTGTTCGTCAATGCCACCAATGATTTGATGAAACGCATAGTCAACAGCGCAGTTTCCGCCGGCTTTGCGATGCCATTCAGCCAATCCCTCGTGCACGTTTTCGCCATATCGCTGCAACGCCATGTCGACAATTGTTGTCACGCCACCCCAGGCAGCAGCCGTGGTGCCGGTTTCAAATGTGTCGCTTGCTGAGGTGCCACCAAATGGCAACTCCATGTGCGTGTGCACGTCGATGCCACCAGGAACTACGTATTTACCCTTGGCGTCAATCACCTTGTCGGCAGTCACGTTCAAAGCGTCTGCTTTGCCGCGTTCAAACAATGCCAAAATCGTCTCGCCCTCAATCAACACGTCAGTTTCATGACGACCAGTCGGGCTGACAACGGTTCCGTTTTTAATAAGTATTCG
>CANKZL010000110.1 GCA_947488385.1 Acidimicrobiaceae bacterium
TATTTGGCACATCCGACGAGCACGGGTCGTGCAGTGTTGCCGATGCGCGTCGAGGTTCGCGACGACAATTTGAAGTCAGTGCCGACTGGCGAAGCCGGCGAGATTTGGTTCTTTGGCCCGATGTTGATTCGTGGATACTGGAACCGACCAGAAGCAACAGCAGAGACAATTGTCGACGGATGGTTGCGTTCGGGTGACATCGGCCGGCTTGATGCCGAAGGCTTTGTCTATGTCGAGGACCGTGTCAAAGACATGATTATTCGCGCCGGCGAAAACATCTACGGCGCCGAAGTTGAGAGTGTGATCTACGATTACCCAGCTGTGCACGAAGCCGCTGTTTTCGGTGTGCCGCACGAACGACTTGGTGAAGAAGTTGGTGTTGCAATTTTCCCGAAAGATGGCTTGGCTCTTGATCCACAAGATTTATGGAAGTTTCTTGAGGGCAAAACTGCTGCTCACAAGATTCCTGTTCACGTCGTGGTGATGACCGAGCCACTGCCGCGCAATGCCGCTGGCAAGTTCTTGAAGCGCGAGTTGCAGCAACGTCTTGCCAAAGGCGAACTCAAAGCCGCTTCGCGCACGAATTAAATATCGCGTGCCACCAATAAATCTCACGGGTGCGACCGGAGTCAGTCTTGACTCACTGACGATCGGCAACGCTCTCGTTGATGTGTTGGCTACGGTCGATGAAGGGTTTTTGGTTCGCGAAAAAATCGTCAAGGGTTCAATGAATTTGGTCGAAATGTCTCGATCTAAACATTTGCATTCGTTGGTTAATTCGCGCACCGAAATGAGTGGCGGAAGCGCAGCCAATACTGCATATGGGTTGGCCAGCCTCGGCGGCAAAGCAGGTTTCATTGGCAAGATTTCTGCTGATCGTTTGGGCGAGTCTTTTGCCAAAGATCTGGCAAATGTTGGTGTGAAGTTTTTTCCGGGGGTCACTTGCCAAACCGAAGACACTGGTCGTTGCTTGATCGTCGTGACACCCGACGGCAACCGCACGATGAACACATTTCTTGGTGCGGCGTCGTTGCTTGACGCTGCAGATATTTCTCGTGAAGCAGTGCAAAGCGCCGCAGTTGTGATGCTGGAAGGTTATTTGTTTGACCGTGATGCCGCCAAAGAGGCATTTCGTGTCGCTGCAGAATATGCGCACACTGCTGGTCGCAAAGTTGCGCTCACACTCTCAGATTCATTTTGCGTTGACCGTCATCGTGTTGACTTTTTGTCATTGGTGAAAAACGATATTGATATTTTGTTTTCAAACGAAGATGAGATTAAATCGCTTTATCAAGTTGATTCGATTAACGAAGCACTTCACCAGTTGCGAAGCGACTGTGAGTTTGCGGCCGTCACCCGCAACGAGCACGGCTCGGTCGTAATTGATGGTGAAGAGGTTGTAATCATCGACGCCGAGCCAGTTGACAGTGTGGTTGACGCGACGGGTGCCGGCGACATGTATGCCGCAGGTTTTCTATATGGTTTCGTGCGTGGCAAGACGATTGAGCAGTGCGGCAAAATAGGGTCAATCGTTGCCTCAGAAGTTATTACACACATGGGGCCGCGACCGCTTGTGTCGCTCACGTCTGTCGTGCCGAAAGACTTGTTGAGTTTCTAAATTTCTTCGGCTGGAAGAAAAGCCAGTTTCAGATCGCCGAGTTTGACGAGCGTTGTCGCAATCCAGCCGCCAAGACTGCTGAAGTTTTCATCTAGCAACTTGCTCGTGCCATCTTGCAGAGTTTCTTCGACAAGTTCGTAACTACCCTCATAGGTAATTTCGATCGCATAATTTGTTTTGTCAGGTGTCAGGGTTGGACTATTTATTTCAACGGTGATGCCTTCGCGATCAAGTTTGCCGCGCCCAATTTGAGGGCTCTTAATCGGTGCAATACCTTCAACCAAACTTGCATCAGGTTGGCTCGAGAGTCGCTGCACACGAAAAACGATTTCCATTTCAATCTCGGGAGACTCGTGAAAAATTTCGTCGGTATACCACGCGCGATAAATTGCTTGACTCCAACTTGGCCAAGTCAAAGTGATGTGGGCGATTACGCGTGGTGGTCGACCCTCGCCAGGCAGACCGTAGCTCGTCTCCCAGACAAGGTCTCCCAGCAAAACATCTGACTGAAAGTGCTCATCGAATGCTTGGCGCTCAAGAAAGGCGTTAGAAAAGGCGTCGCGAAGGGCGCTAATGGCATCGCTAAAGACATGGTCCAACATGCAATTCCTACGCTAACAATGTGCCAAACTAAATGCTCATGGGTCTTGTGCAGGTTGACCGTAAGGACGGCGTGGCCACCTTGACGCTGAATAACCCAACTGAGCGCAACACAATGACGGCCGAGATGGTGGCCGACATCACTGAAGCGATGAACGACATCGAAGCGGATCAAAAAGTTGGCGCAATCGTCGTGACCGGTGCTGCTCCGGCTTTTTGCGCTGGCGCCAACCTCGGTAATCTCGCCGAAGCCGACGGCGCATCATTGACGAAAATTTATGAAGGTTTCTTGCGAATTGCGCGCACACCGTTGCCAACGATCGCCGCAGTTAATGGCGCCGCCGTAGGTGCTGGCATGAATTTGGCATTGTGCTGCGACGTGCGAATTGCCGCCCAACGTGCAAAGTTCGACACTCGGTTTTTGCAAATCGGTTTGCATCCGGGTGGTGGTCACACGTGGATGTTTCGCAATATCGCGGGGCCACAGGCAACGATGGCGGCAGTTATCTTTGGCGAGATTTTGGACGGCGCCGAAGCTGAGCGGGTTGGTTTGGTTTACAAGTGTGTTGCTGATGATCAGTTACTTACGGTTGCCCATGCAATGGCGGCACGTGCTGCAAGCGCACCGCGTGAACTGGCGATAATCACAAAGCGAACGATCCAAGAAATGGCAAACGTTGCAACACATGAACAAGCAGTAGCAAAAGAACTCGAGCCTCAAGTTTGGACGACACGACAACCGTGGTTTGCTGAACGACTCGCCGCACTTCAATCACGGATAAAAAAGTCATAATGCGACTTGCATTGGTGATCGCCGATGCAAATAAAAAGAATGCTTTTATAGGCGCACACTTGCTTCGGTCAGCGTTAAGCACAAAAGATGCGCAAACTCATGATGTGCTCTCTGGCGTTGAAGTCTTTGTCGCCAGTAAGCCAATGCTGCCTGTGCGTGCCCCAGATATCGCAGCCGCTGGGTGGATTACTGCAAAAAAATTCAAACCGATCGAATCAATAGTGCCTGTTGTGATTGATGCATGGGGTTGGGGTCAAGTTGTTGTTCCAAAAAAGTGCGAGAGCCCGATTCCGCCATTGTGTTTGCCGTGCGCAGTTTCGCAAATGTCGAGAATGCATCGAACAACGGGCTCAGTGGCTGAAATTATTGAACTCTTACGCCAGGCTGCCGAGATATGTCAGCGCGAATGTGCTGACTCTGAAGACCATGGCGTGAAGCGTGTCTGTCATGACGCGATTCAAGTTGCTGACGTCTGCGCCCAATTTGTGTTGCAAATAAACAGTTAATTTCTGTAAAACTATTTTCGGCTGGTCAACCACTCTTGTGTTAACGCCTCGCGTCGTTGCAGCCACTCTTCTGCGGTGATCGCATAGCGCAGGTGGTCTTCCCAGACTCCGTTTATTTCTAAGAATCTTTCAGCAAGTCCTTCGAGGCGCAACCCCAATTTTTCGGCGATTCGCTTGCTGTTTGCATTGCGTGGAATTATGCAAATTTCAAGTCGGTGCAGGTTCAAATCGTCGAATGCAAACTTGGTAATTGCGGCGACTCCCTCGGCGACGTAGCCATTTCCTGCATGTTTTCGGTCGATCCAGTAGCCAATTGTGCCGGTCTGCATTGCTCCACGTACAACGTTGTTGATGTTGACCTCGCCGACAAAAAAGTTGTTGAAAAACAGTCCGAGTGTGTACGCCGAACCATTTTGGCGCTCGCGATCACGAGCCACGCAGCGCCTTTCAAAGGCATCACGGTCTGTGGCCGGGTCAGCAAGAAACTCTGAACGGCGTGGCTCCCAAACAGTCAGCCAATCAACATTTCGTAATCGAACTTCGCTCCAGGCTTCAAAGTCGTG
>CANKZL010000111.1 GCA_947488385.1 Acidimicrobiaceae bacterium
AATGCCGTCGCAAAGACGATGGCGAAAACTAAAACCGCAGACATGCGGTGCGAGTGCTTTTAGATACCGATGCGCTGTGCAAGAAGTTCGCGATGGTAAGTCGGATCTCCGAACAACAACTCACTTGACTTCGCGCGCTTAAAGTAAAGATGCGCTGGGTGCTCCCAAGTGAAGCCGATGCCGCCGTGAATCTGAATGTTCTCGGCTGCTGCATGAAAGTAGGCCTCTGAGCAATACGCCTTGGACAACGAAGCAACTGATGGAAGTTCGTCGTTCATTTCGGCCGCACACCACATGCCGTAATAGGCAGCCGACTTGGCTGACTCAACTTCAAGCAACATGTCAGCGCACTTGTGCTTGATGGCTTGGAAAGAACCAATCGGACGACCGAACTGCACACGAACTTTTGCGTATTCAACAGCCATGTCCAAAACTTTTTGTGCGCCGCCAACTTGCTCGGCTGCGAGTGCAACAACAACAAGGTCGTTGACGCGCGACAAGACTTCCCAACCCTTGCCTTCGGTGCCGATCAATGTTGCAGGCACGTCAGCGAATTCGAGTTTTGCTTGTTTACGAGTTTGATCCATTGTTGGCAGTGCGGTGCGAGTGAGACCCTTCGCGTTGCCTTCGACGGCGAACAAAGAAACACCTTTGCCTGTGCGCGCCGAAACAATAATCATCGAAGCAGTGTGACCGTCAAGCACGAACATTTTTGTGCCGGTCAAAGTGAAACTTGAGCCCGAGCCTTTGGCTTGCATTGTGATGCCCGCTTCATCCCACTTGCCTGATGGTTCGACAGATGCAAGAGTTGCAGTTGTCTCGCCGCTGGCGATTGCTGGAAGATATTTTTTCTTTGCGGCTTCGTCACCTGATTGCATCAAAGTGTTGGCGGCAAGTACGACGGTCGAAAAATATGGTGCGCAAAGCAACGAGCGGCCCATCTCTTCGAGCACGACACCCAACTCGATGTAACTGAAACCCATGCCACCGAATTCTTCAGGAATGTGAATGCCCATGAGTCCCATTTGCGAGCCCATCTGCGACCACACAGCAGGATCAAAACCATTTACAGTTTCCATTTGTTCGCGCACGGCGGTTTCGGATGACTTGGCATCCAAAAATGCGCGGACTGTTTTGCGGAGCTCTTCTTGTTCTTCTGTAAAGGCAAAGTTCATGGGGTCTATCTTGCCAGCGCGAGGGTGATTTGCGCTAATCGGGCGATTTGCCGATAAAGCCTGAGATACTTGTGGAGTATGACAAATCAGACCAATGGCGACTCGGGCAACGACCTGACTTTGCATTGGCGCGACGCAAACGTGGATGTGCACAAAGTCGTGGTTGGACCCTTTGACAACAATGTTTTCGTCGTGCGCTGTCGACGCTCAGGCGACGCCGTGCTGATTGATGCCGCCAACGAACACGAACAGTTGTTGCAGTTATGTCGACGACTGGGCGTCAGGCGTGTGCTTGAAACTCACGGCCATTGGGATCACATTCAGGCCGTGCCCGCGATGCGCGAGGCGGGTTATGAAGTCGCGGTCACCGCGGCTGATGCGCCACGCCTTAAAGACGTTGGCTATGACGTGTTTATTGATGACGCTGAAATCATTGAAGTTGGCGACTTGCGGTTGCGTGCGATTCACAATCCAGGGCACACCGAAGGATCAATTTCGTTTCACGTTGTTGACACACCTTTGCTGTTTACGGGAGACACTTTGTTTCCTGGTGGGCCGGGCAACACGCAACTTGAAGGCGGAGACTTTGCGACAATTATCACTTCGATTGACAACAGACTTTTCACGTTTCCGGCTGAGACAATTGTCTTACCTGGACACGGACTTGACACAACCATCGGTGCTGAGCGTCCGCAATTGGCAAGTTGGGTTGCGCGCGGCTGGTGACATTTAATTTGCACTATGGCTGTAGTGCAAATACATGAGTGCGCAATTACACTTATTTAAGTGAGCGAACTCTTTCGCATTGACGATCTTCATGCCAAGCCAACCGAGGCTGACACGCAAATTCTGCGCGGCATTTCACTGACAGTAAATAAAGGTGAAGTACACGCGATCATGGGCCCGAACGGTTCAGGAAAATCTACTTTGGCTTCGACTTTGCTTGGCGCGCCAGAATACGAAGTCACCAGCGGTCGATTGTTTTATAAAGGTGAAGACATTTCGCTTTGGCCAACCGAAGTTCGCGCAAAAGCCGGAATCTTTTTAGCGTTTCAATATCCACAAGAAATTGCCGGTGTCTCGGTGATTCAGTTTTTGCGTCAGTCATTGTCGGCGCGAAAAGGAATTGACTTGTCGGTTCTCGAATTGCGACTTTCAATAATTAGTTGGATGAAACGCCTCGGAATGGACTCGTCATTCGTTGACCGATATCTAAACGAAGGTTTCTCTGGTGGCGAGAAAAAGCGCAACGAAATTATGCAGATGGCGATTCTCGAACCCGAACTGGCGATTCTCGACGAGACTGATTCGGGCCTAGACATCGATGCATTGCGAATCGTGGCCCAAGGTATTCGCGAAGTGCGACAAGATCGCCCCGACCTTGGCATTGTTTTGATCACTCACTATCAACGCTTGCTAGATGAAGTTAAACCAGATTTTGTGCACATCTTGATTGATGGTCGCATCGTCAAGTCGGGTTCTTTGGAGTTGGCAGCCGAACTTGAAAAGAATGGCTACGACGCATACCGAAGCGAGTCGTAAAGTGTCGATTAATTCGGCCGTGATTCGTCGCGACTTCCCTATTTTGGGCAACGAATTAAACGGCAAACCACTCGTCTATTTGGACAGTGCAAATACTTCGCAAAAACCAGACGTCGTAATTGACACGATGGCAAAATTTATGCGCGAGGCGTATGCCCCGATTAATCGCAGCGCATATACGTTGGCGGCAAATGCAACTGAGCAATACGAGGGTGCGCGCGCAGCCGTGGCGAAATTTATCAATGCAAATAATGCTCGCGAGATTGTGTTCACGAAGAATGCAACCGAAGCGTTGAACATGGTCGCTTTTTCGTGGGGTCGAGCAAACCTGCAACGTGGCGATGTGGTCTTGCTCACACATATGGAGCACCACGCGAATATCGTGCCATGGCAAATGTTGCAACAAGAACGCGGCATCGAATTGCGCTGGGTGCCCCTGACGAGCGATTTTCAACTTGACCTGAGTTCTCTTGAGACTCTGCTCGCCGGAGTAAAAGTATTTTCGTTTACCTCGATGTCAAATGTTTTGGGCACGATTAATCCTGTTGAAAAACTATGTGCGGCGGCTCATGCTGCTGGCGCAATCGCAATCGTCGATATGTGTCAATCGGTGCCGCATGCGCCGACCGACGTGCAAGCAAGTGGTGCAGATTTTGCGATGTTCTCGAGTCACAAAATGTGTGGGCCATCGGGTGTTGGCGTGCTTTGGGGTCGCGAGGCTTTGCTCGAGGCGATGCCACCGTTCTTGGGTGGCGGAAACATGATTTCTGAAGTGCGACTTGATGGTTTCACTTGCGCAGAATTGCCGTCAAAGTTTGAAGCGGGCACGCCGCCGATTGTTGAAGTCATCGGTCTCGGGGCGGCTGTCAATTACTTGACAGGTGTTGGCATGCAAAATGTGCGCCAGCATGAAATTGCATTGTCGAATTATGTTCTTGATTTGCTGCAGAGCCGGTTCGGTGATGACATCACGATTCACGGGCCGCGCAACCCCGAACTGCGTGGCGCAACATTTAGTTTTGCGTTCCGCGGTATTCATCCGCACGATTTGAGTCAGGTGCTAGATCAGTCAAATGTTTGTGTGCGCGCCGGACACCATTGCGCAAAGCCGTTGATGAAGATTATTGGTGCAAATGCCACGACTCGGGCGAGTTTTTATCTTTACAACACGACTGAAGATGCCGACGCACTTGCAGATGCGCTTGACTCGGCCTCAGATATCTTTTAGGTAGACGGATTCAAACGAGGACAAATGCCAGGTATTGAAGATCTCTATCGAGAAATCATTCTTGATCACTACCGCACGCCGCGAAACCGTGGCGAGTTGCAACCGCCTGCTGTCTGCGCTGAAGGTAACAA
>CANKZL010000112.1 GCA_947488385.1 Acidimicrobiaceae bacterium
TCTGATCCCACGAGCAAATAGTTTTCAAAACCGGCACTCGGCGCCGACAAGGCTGAAGTTGCCTCAAGGTCACGTTGCACAGTGTCAAGTTGGCTGTTTGTTGCTGAAACAATTTGCCTTGCGCCGGCAACACTGACAACAGCAAAGATCGCCAAGGCTGCAAGCAGTGCGGTCTTATTTTTAACTGTGTTGGTTGTCAAAAATTTCGTACTGCGCGCCATGCAGATACAAAGTTACTCTTCAATCGCATCGCGAAGGTGCACTACATCTCCGGTGTCAATCACACGCATGTCAGCACCAACCTGAACAACTAGTCGACCTTGCAAATCAAGTGCCGTCGCCTTGCCTTCAATCATCTCGCCATTCGTAAGTTCGACTCGCACTAATTTGTTGAGAGTCGCCAATTCGTCGACGTATTCGTCGTGAAGTGCCCGACTTGAAAGTTGCTCAACAATATTTATCTGTTCAAGCAGCATCCGCAATAAATCGACCGGCTCGAGCGAACTAGATACGGCGAGATCTTTAAGTTTTGCTGCTTGGTCTGGTGCCCAGCCGATGTTTATTCCGATGCCAACAACAATGAAAGTTTGTCCAGCATCAGCAACACTTAACATGCCACCAAACTTTTTTGAATCAATCAGCAAATCATTTGGCCATTTCAACTTTATTGATTCGGCAAATTTTTGCGCAGTCACAAAACTTCGGCATGCACGCACTGCCGAGACGGCGACAACCCGCTGGCACTGAGCAATCTCAGGTTGATCGTCACCAGACGACTTACGGAACAAAAGCGACAACAATAAATTTGCGCCAGCCTTTGCTTCCCATGTGCGATCTAATCGACCGCGACCCGCGGTCTGATTGTCGGCCATCAAAGCGCTGTGGTGTGTTGCCCCAGCTTGGGCTTGAGTGAAGAGATCGGCGTTTGTACTGCCTGTCTCGGCAACCCTTTGCACTATCCAGTTGTGTGGCAAGGCTTTTTGCCAGTTGTCAGAAGTGCTTGTCATCGGCGAGAATAGTACCTCGTGCTTAAGAAAATCCTGATCGCCAATCGTGGCGAAATAGCCGTCCGGGTTATCCGCACCGCCCGAGAGATGGGCATCGCGACAGTGGCTGTTTATAGCGAACTTGATCGCAACGCTCTACATGTTCGACTCGCCGACGAGGCCTACGCATTAGGTGGTCAGACCGCCGCCGAAAGTTACTTGAAGACGGATGCAATCATCGACGCGATCAAGCGCAGCGGTGCAGACGCAGTCCACCCTGGCTACGGATTCTTCAGCGAGAACGCCGACTTTGCAAAAACAATCACCGACATGGGTGTCGCATTTATCGGTCCACCACCCGCAGCAATCGTCGAGATGGGCGACAAAGTTTCTTCACGCAAAGCGGCACTACGCGGTGGCGCACCAATTGTTCCTGGCACAACCGAGTTCTTGAAGAGCGCTGACGAGATTTCAAAATTCGCCAAGAGTCATGGTTTCCCAGTCGCGATCAAAGCTGCTTACGGTGGCGGCGGTCGCGGAATGAAAGTCGTGCACGACGAAAAAAGCGTCAAAGAAGCAATGGAGTCTGCGCAACGAGAATCAAAAGCGTTTTTTGGCCGCGACGAAATCTACGTCGAGAAATACCTTTCGTGGCCACGACACATTGAAATTCAACTTGTCGGAGACACTCACGGCAACGTCGTTTGGATTTCTTCACGTGACTGCTCGGCGCAGCGCCGTCACCAAAAACTAATTGAAGAAGCTCCGGCACCTTCCCTGCCCGAGGGTGTCGAAGACGAAATGGGCGCCGCTGCCGTCAAGGCCGCCAAGGCCGTCGGATACTTCAATGCCGGCACGGTTGAGTTCATCTATCAAGACGAAGAGTTCTTCTTTCTCGAGATGAATACTCGTCTTCAAGTAGAACATCCTGTATCTGAGTTGATTACCGGCATCGACCTAGTTGAATGGCAAATCAGAGTTGCTGCAGGCGAAAAACTGCCAATGACTCAAAAACAAGTTTTAGCCGCGCGTCGCGGTCACGCAATCGAAATTCGCATCAACGCCGAAAACCCAACAGCCGGCAAATTCTTGCCATCTCCTGGCACGATCACCAAACTCACGACTCCAGATGGTTTTGGCGTTCGCTTTGATGGCGGCTACGAAGCTGGCGACACTGTCAGCCAGTATTACGACAACTTGATTGGCAAACTTATTGTCTGGGGCAAAGATCGCCCGAGCGCAATTGCCCGAACGATTCGCGCGCTCGAAGAAACAAAAGTCGAAGGTTTACACACGACGATTCAGGCCGACCTCGCGATCTTGCGTCATCCAGATTTTGCGGCGACAAAACATTCAACTAAATGGGTTGAAGAAACCTTGGATCTTTCAACTCTGGTTTCTACAACTGGAGAAATACAAGCCAACAGCGAAGGCCTCGTCGAGAAGTCAACTGTCGTTGAGGTCAACGGCAAGCGATTTGACGTCAAAGTTTGGGTTCCACCATTTGCTGGCACTGGCGCACCAACCACAAAAACTCGCTCGGCTTCGCGTGGCGCAAACCAATCTGCTGTCGCGTCAAGCGGAACAATTACGGCCCCAATGCAGGGCACGGTAATCAAACTTCTCGTCAATGTGGGCCAAACCGTGGCTCAAGGCGACGCTGTTTTGGTTCTGGAGGCGATGAAAATGGAGAACCAAATTCAAGCCGACAAAGCGGGCACAGTCGCCAAGGTCAATTGCAAAGCTGGCGACACAGTTGGTGCTGGCGATGTTTTGTTGGTCATTGAATAACCTCTTCGCTGTCAATAGCCGCGCTGAATTACAGTTGAAAGTCAGCACAGCCAAGTAATTATTCGAAGCGAGAAAAGTGACAGAACAACCGACCAGCCCAGATACTTCTTCAGACGAAAAATCTGAGGCTGAACGCAGTAGCGGCTTCGCACTCGAACGCAATCGTCGACTGACGGCTGTCAACGAACTGAGAGCAGCCGGAGCAAATCCGTATCCGTATCGGTTCGATCGCACGCACACTCTCGGCGAATTGCGCGAAATGTTTTCGTCGCTTGAGGCTGGCAACGAAACCGAAACAGTTACATCGGTCGCTGGTCGAATCATGCTCAAACGCGATCAAGGCAAACTGATCTTCATCACGATCCGTGATCGCAGCTCAGATCTTCAACTTTTCATTTCAAAAGCATCTGTTGGTGATGCCGAATTTGACGCAATCAATAATTTAGATCTCGGCGACTGGGTTGGCGCCCACGGTTCTGTGATGACGACTCGTAAAGGCGAACTGTCTGTAAAAGTCACCGCGCTTGAACTACTTTCAAAATCGCTGCGTCCGCTCCCAGACAAGTTTCACGGGCTGACCGATGTCGACACGCGATATCGGCAGCGATACGCCGACCTGATCGTCAACGACGAAGCACGTCGAGTCTTTGAAGTTCGTCACGCAACTATCGCCAGCTTTCGCACAACACTTCGCGAGCGCAGTTACATCGAAGTTGAAACACCGGTGTTGCACATGGAAGCAGGCGGCGCTCAGGCTCGCCCATTTCTTACCCATCACAACACGCTCGACATGCAGCTCTACCTGCGCATCGCTCTTGAACTTCATCTCAAGCGCCTGATCGTTGGCGGCATGGAACGCGTATTTGAAATTGGGCGCGTATTTCGTAACGAAGGTATCTCGACTCGACATAATCCAGAGTTCACGATGATGGAGTCTTACCAAGCATTCGCCGATCACACCGATGTAATGGATCTAACAGAAGCACTAATTCGAAATGCTGCTCGCGATGCCCTCGGCACGACAGTCGTGACTATCCGCGGAACAGAGTGCGACCTCGCCAAGCCTTGGCGCAAAGTGCGAATGATCGACCTCGCGAGCGAAGCAGTCGGCGAAAAAGTTCATCCCTCGATGCCAGTCGATGCGTTGCGCGCGATTGCCAAGAAGCACAACATCAACTTCGAGACGCGTTGGGGTTCAGGAAGAATTATCGAAGAAATCTTCGCCGAAAAGTCTGAATCAACGCTGATTGAGCCGACGTTTGTCACGGGTCATCC
>CANKZL010000113.1 GCA_947488385.1 Acidimicrobiaceae bacterium
CCGGCCGTGTGGCCAGCAGTGCGCGGGAGACCGCGCTTTCGCGCCCATCTTCCATTGCCATCCATGATGCAGGCCACATGAAGGGGTTTGGAATTCATTTAGTGAACGCTAACAACTCTGGGTTGGCTACTTGAGGTGTTTGAAAGTGAGAGAATAAGTGCATGGTCAAGACAACGCGTGATGTGACTGGCGACTTGGCCCATGTCTTGGTGTGTGCGGGAACTGTCGCCGAGTGGCTTGAAACGACTCCTGATCAATGGAAGACGCAGATTGATGCTTTGGTTCGCTCAGTTAGCGGAGTTGGTGTTCGTTGGCTTTCGATCTATCCGTATTCGGGATCGTGTAGCGCACTTGATCGAACGACGATCTGCAATGCAATTCTTCAAACCTTTGGTGGGCAACGTGCAGGTGATCGTGTCTCTGTAGTAGCCGCGGATGGTTTGATTGTTGTCATTGACACCTGCGCCGACGGTCAAGAAAGATTTATTAATGCCGTTGCCCAACTAAGCAGTAGCCAGGGGATTGACGAAGCAAAGCTTGCTGCGACTTTACTGTCTCCGGCGTCTGGTGAACCTGATTTGGTTTTGATTTTAGGTTCGCCGACACGTGTACCCGAATCTTTGATGTGGGAACTTGCATACAGTGAACTTGTATTTTTGAATGTTCCTTGGTTGAAGTGCGATGTCGAACACATTCAGATGGCGATCGGCGATTTTCAGCGTCGTGACCGTCGATTTGGTGGTGTCGACTCGTGAATTTGTATCGCGATAAAGCAGTTGTGCTGCGCACATATGACATGCGCGAAGCTGACCGAATCATCGTGATGATGACCGAAGAGCATGGCAAAGTTCGTGCGGTTGCAAATGGTGTACGAAAAATGTCTTCGCGCTTTGGTGCTCGACTCGAACCACTTAGCCATGTCGATATCTTGCTCAGCAAAGGTAAAGACTTAGATACCGTTAGCCAAGTCGAACTTGTAACTAGTGCCCGCGGTTTGTACAGCGACTTAGATCGTTTGACTCGGGGCTTGGCAATGCTCGAAGCAGTTGACCAACTCGGTATGGATGGCGAGCCCACTCAGCATCTCTACAAGATGCTCGTCGGAGCTTTGCATTGGCTTTCTGAGAATGACTCGACACTTGTACTTGCGGCTTTTTATTTCAAGCTTCTCGTGGTCGAAGGTGTTGGTGCACATGTCGACTCATGTGTTGGTTGTGGTGCACCGGGCGGCGAGTTGATTGCATTCGACTTGTTTCGCGGCGGGGGACAATGCCGTTCATGTCGCAGCGGCGTGACAGTTTCTGCTGAAGCGTTCACGATCATTCGCAACATCGTCGGTGGTCAGTTGAACCTTGCGCTTGCTATGCCTGAAAGTACCGCAACTCACGAGGTCTCAGATTTGGCCACAAAATGTATGGAGCATCATCTTGAGCGACGACTCAAATCGGTGGCAGTTTTCGAGAGCCCCGAACGCTAAGAAAGTAATCCTGACCGTAATTCATCATCTGGTTGTAATAGTCTGAATAGGTGCCAGCGCAAGATTTAGACCAAATCGTCAACCTTTGTAAGCGTCGCGGATTCGTTTATCCGAGTGGCGAAATCTACGGTGGTTTCCGTTCGTCGTATGACTACGGCCCGCTTGGTTCGTTGATGTTGCGCAACGTTAAAGATGCGTGGGTTCGCACGATGGTTCAGCAACGCGACGACGTCGTATTGATTGATGCAGCGATTCTCGGGGCACCCCAAGTTTTTGAAGCCAGTGGACACTTGAGCAACTTCAGCGATCCGCTTGTCGACTGCACGGTCTGCAAGCGCCGATTTCGACAAGATCAACTTGATGATCGGGATTGTCCGCAATCTAAAAAAGGTTGCACCTTTACAGACGCCCGTGCTTTTAACTTGATGTTCAAGACGCATGCCGGCCCGGTCGAGGGTGAGGGTGCGACTGTTTATCTTCGCCCAGAAACTGCGCAAGGTATGTTCGTCAATTTCGCCAACGTCTTGCAGACGAGTCGCAAGAAGCCGCCATTTGGAATTGCTCAAGTGGGTAAAAGTTTCAGAAATGAAATTACCCCCGGTAACTTTATTTTTCGCACGCGCGAGTTCGAACAGATGGAGCTCGAATTCTTCGTTCCGCCAAGCGAAAGTGCGAAGTGGTACGACTACTGGTGCAAGTCGCGCATGCAGTGGTACATCGACTTGGGCATCCCTGCCGACATGTTGAGGATTCGCGAGCACGCCAAAGATGAACTTTCGCATTATTCGGCTGGCACTAGCGACATTGAGTTTAAATTTCCATGGGGTTGGGGAGAGCTTGAAGGTGTTGCCCAGCGCACCGATTATGACTTGAAGCAGCACGCCGAGCATTCGCGTCAGAAACTTGAATATTTTGATCAGACAACTAACGAGCGTTATGTTCCCTACGTTGTAGAGCCAGCCGCCGGAGCAAACCGCACGATGGCTGCGTTCTTATTGGCCGCATATGACGAAGATGTTGTGAATGATGAACCGCGAACTGTGTTGCGCTTGCACCCGCGCCTTGCTCCGTATCAGGTCGCAGTGTTGCCGTTGTCTAAGAAAGACACGCTGATGCCACTCGCCAAACAGATTCATGCAATGTTGGGTGCGCGTTACATGTGCGATTTTGACGAGACTCAGGCAATTGGTCGTCGTTATCGTCGTCAGGACGAAATCGGTACGCCATATTGTGTAACAGTTGACTTTGACTCTTTGGAAGACAATTCGGTAACAATTCGCGAGCGTGACTCAACTGCTCAGAGTCGTGTCAAGATCGACTCACTTGTCGCCGAGCTATCACAAAGACTGGGCTACTAGAGATAAACAATTTATTCAAAACAAAGTAAACAATGTAAGTGACACACAAGGGAGCAAATTATGAGCAAAGTCGTAGTAGTAGTTAAGTTAAAAATTAAAGAAGGTCAGCGCGATGAGATGACTAAGGCTGTAATGCCTGGCATCGACACAGCTAAAGGCGAAAGTGGCACACAGTTTTATGTGTTTCATCACGACGCGGTAGATCCAAACACGGTTTGGTTTTACGAGCTTTACGCAGACCAAGACGCTACGAACTTGCATATGGGTTCAGATGCGTTCAAAGCCTGGTCAAAGTCGCTCATGCCGTTTATTGATGGAGCACCAGAGTTTTCATTTCTCACGCCGATCGGTGGCAAGGGGCTTTAGTTCTTGTATCTAGACAAGATTGTCGAGAAACATCGAGCAATCGCGCAGCAAGACACGCGAAGCACAAAAGATTTAGTCGCTCGTGCGGCAAACGTCGCACAACCAAGAGGGTTTATTGATCGAATCAGAACCGATTCGATCAACGCATTGGCAGTGATCACAGAAATCAAGCGACGGTCTCCATCGCGTGGTGCGCTAAATCAAGATTTAGATCCAACACAAATTGCACAGCAGTACGAACAGGGTGGTGCAAGTTGTCTGTCTGTTCTTACAGATACAGACTTTTTTGGCGGCAGCACCGAAGACTTGCAGCTAGCGCGCAGCAGTGTTGGCTTGCCAGTTTTGCGAAAAGACTTTACGGTTTCGCTAAACGATATTTGCGATGCTCGAATAATGGGTGCTGATTGTGTGTTGCTGATTGTGGCGGCTCTAAGTGTTCAAGAACTGTCCGAGTTTAAGAAGTTGGCAGATGAACTGTCGCTTGACACTCTTGTTGAAGTACACGATGAGCCAGAACTCGAGATTGCTCTAAATATTGGTGCATCAATGATTGGTGTTAATCAGCGCGATTTAAAAACTTTTGAAGTAGATCATCAGCGTGCAGTTCGTATGGCTGCACAAATGCCAACAAGCGTTGTTCGTGTTGCCGAATCGGGCGTAAGAACGCGAGCCGATGCTCAAAGTTTGCGCGATGCCGGCTACCACGCAATCTTGGTGGGCGAGTCGCTGGTTACTTCGAGCAACATTGCAACAAGCGTGCGCGAATTGCGGGTCTAGATGTTTATCAAAATCTGTGGCAT
>CANKZL010000114.1 GCA_947488385.1 Acidimicrobiaceae bacterium
TGAGCAACCGAAAGTGTGAGCGATTCGCTCTTGCCCCACGGGGCTAAAAAGACTCCGCCGTTGAACTGCATCAAATAGTTCAAGTGCATCGCACCAGTGCTCACTTCTAAAAAGTCTCGATAATTCACCGCTGGTTGATCACTGAAGACGGCTGAAACTTTAAAGCCAAACTGATATCCGTGCGCACCTTGCCCATGGCTTCGCAGTATCGATAACGCGTGCTTCAAAATATATGCACCGACGTCGTTGGCTTTTGCATAAGCATCATCGGTCAGCACTTCGGTCAACACCGCACGAGTAGCCGCCATCGTCAACGGGTTGCCATTAAATGTGCCCACTTGGTTGTAGCGACCATCTGTGATTGCCTCCATCACCTCGGTGGTTCCACCGATCGCACCGCACGGCAAACCTCCGCCAAGTGCTTTTGCCAGACAAATAATGTCGGGCACTACCCCATACATCGCCGTGGCACCGCCTTGATGAATAACCAAACCGGTTTTTACTTCATCAAAAGCCAAAAGAGCACCGTGCTGATGGACCAACTTTTTTACTGCCTCGAGATACCCGGGTTGCGGCACGATAATGCCCGCTCCCATCAGAATCGGTTCAAAAATCATTCCGGCGATTTCGCCCTTGTGTTCGTCGAATACGCGACTCAATGCCTTGATGTCGTTGAATGGAACTATGCGAACACAATCAGCAATCGCCTGAGGAATGCCGGCACCCGGCGTGCGCCACGGTTTGTCTGCAGGGCCAAGTTCTTTGGCTGACCTAAAAATAGAAATTGCAACTGCGTCGTGATGACCGTTGTAAGAACCTTCAACTTTTATAATCAGATCGCGACCAGTGATTGCGCGCATCAAGTGCACAGCGTCCATCGTCGCTTCAGTACCCGAATTGCAAAATCTCCACTGAGGCAAACCAAATCGCCGCGCTAGTTCTTCGGCGACGACTATCGAGTCGGGTGTCGGTTGGGCAAAATGCGTGCCTTGGGTAACGCGCTTTTGTACAGCCGCGACCACCGCAGGATTGGCGTGACCAACCACATTTGCGCCGTAGCCGGCATGAAAGTCGATGTAACGATTGTCGTCTACATCCCAGACGTAGGCGCCTTTGCCGTGACTAACCCAAACCGGAGTCGGCCGCGAACTGGCCCAGCTAGATGTCACGCCACCAGGAATCGAGGTTGACGCCCGCAGGTGCATTTCGGCGGATTTTGGCACTCGGCCCATGAAGATTCGCTCTTCATTCTCGATCATTTCGTCGAGCGAACTCATGATGGCTAAGTTTATCCAAGGGGAAACAAACAAACGAAACGGGGATATATGACAATGCGCCGAAGAGACTTCTTGCGAAACTTGGTCATCACAACTGGTGGCGTAACACTGGGCGGTTCGTTACTTGCTGCATGTGGTGGCTCGACGTCGAACACAACAGTTGATGGTCTGGCAATTGGCACACCAGAGAACCCGATCAAACTTCCAGTTACCACCGAGGCAATCGCCGACGGCTTGGCCAGCGAATCTGGCACGCTTGAGATACTCAACTGGGCTGATTATGCAAACCCTGAGTCGATTGCGATTTTCGAGAAACAATTCGGCTGCAAAGTTTCTACAACTATTTATGACACCGAAGAAGCTGCAGTCGCAAAACTAAGAAATGGAACGTTTAAGCCTGACCTAATTCTTGGCATGACTGATACGGCGTTGGCAAAACTGGTTGCTGCTGATTTGCTTCAACCGCTGAACAAGTCGTACATACCGAATTTCGGCAACGTGATTAAAGGACTACAGAACCCTTACTACGACCTTGAGTCTCAGTACACCGTTCCTTATTTTATTTACGGAAACGGCATCGGATACCGCACTGATCGCATTGATAAAAATGCATTCGCAAAAAACGGCTACGACGTTTTGTGGGACGCGCAATACAGCGGCAAACTTGGCGTGCTTGACTCGTATCGAGACACTTTGGCCATGGCGATGTTTCGCGCAGGCAACTTTGATGCCAACACGGCTGATGCGGCAGTGATCACAAAAGCAGGCGAAGATTTAATTTCTTTGCGTGAGGCAACAAATCCAAAGGTAGATATTTTGGCTTACACCGAAATGCCGGCCGGCAACAGAGATATCAACTTCACTTGGTCGGGTGACTTGTTCACCGCCCTGCAGTATCTGCCCGAAGGTGTTTCTCCAGATGTGCTCGGATTTTGGTATCCAGAAAAAACAGTTGCCAAGAACGACTTCATGTGCATAACCAAGAGCGCCAAGTCACCAGTTCTTGCGCATCAGTTGATCAACTTTTTGAGCGACACCGACAACGCAATGTTGAACCGCGAATATGTCGGTTATCAGCCGGCGCTTGAGTCAATCACGATTGATCTGTTGATCTCAACTGGCACGATTCCCGAGTCGCTGATTGACGCATTGGTAACGCCTGAGAAATATGATTCAGGCCTAGCCCAAGTTTTGCTTGAACCAGCCGTTGACGCGCTTTGGCTCGAGCAGTGGACAGCTTTCACTGCGGGTTAATTCTTGAAGTCTTCGCCTCGCCTGTGGGCAGGATTCGCAATTCCCGGCACGACATGGTTGCTCGTGTTGTTCGCTATCCCCTTTTATGCAGTTGCCTGTGTTGCCTTCGGCACGATTGACCCGATATTTCGAGACGCGGTACCGCAATGGAACCCCCTCGCTTGGGATTTCACCCAGGCGCGCCAAATCTTTAACAGTCTGGCCACGGGCCCGCTGCGAGGCGTTGCAGTTCGCACCGTACTTTACGTCGCGTGTGCAATGGCGATTTGCTTTCTGATCGGTTTTCCAATTGCATACTTTTTGGCACGACATGCCGGCAAACGAAAACTGCTGTTACTGGTTTTGATAATCGTTCCGTTTTGGGTGAACTACTTGATGCGCATGCTGGCTTGGGTCAACTTGCTAAGCAACGATGGATTGTTCACTCGGTTCATGCGAATCTTCGGTGTGAATTACAACTGGCTTGATGGCTCGCCAGTCACAGTTGTGCTGGGTTTGGTTTATGGCTACATTCCGTTTTTGATCTTGCCGTTATACGCCACACTCGAGCGCCTTGATTGGCGGTTGATCGATGCGGCACGTGACCTCGGGGCCAACTCGCGACAAGCGTTCAGACTCGTGACCGTTCCAATGTCTAAAGCAGGTCTCGTCGCCGCCGGAATTTTGATCGCCTTACCAATGTTTGGTGATTACTACACGAACGATCTGCTGTCGCGCTCGCCCAGCACCGAGATGATCGGCAATCAAATTGAATTCTTTTTGAACGCCAGCACACAGCCCCAAAATGGTGCTGTACTCGTGATCGCACTATCTCTGTTCTTGCTGCTGCTGATGTCGTTTTACTTGCGTAGCACCCGACAACAAACACGTCAGACGGCAAGATGATTTTTATCGGCGTCAAATCATGAAACGAAACAAAAAGTCTGCGCTCGTTTATATCGTCTGGGGCTACATCATCTGGAGTCTCGTACCCGTAGTTATCGCTGTGATTTATTCGTTCAATGATGGACGCAGCCGAACTGTTTGGCAAGGGTTCTCGTTGCGATGGTGGT
The DNA here is from genome assembly GCA_947488385.1 of Acidimicrobiaceae bacterium. Taxonomy (GTDB): domain Bacteria; phylum Actinomycetota; class Acidimicrobiia; order Acidimicrobiales; family Ilumatobacteraceae; genus BACL27. The sequence continues at coordinate 3,584 of CANKZL010000114.1, forward strand.
TCACCGATCCTTATGCTTCGGTTTTTCATAATCCCGAAACGCGCAATGCAATCAGCAACTCACTGATTTTGGCGTTCGCAACTCTTCTCGTAGTTACCCCACTTGGCATTACTTTGGCCATTGGCTCGCAGCGCATCAGGGGGCGTGGCAGCAACGTTGTACAAGGTTTAACTTCTGCACCATTGATCACTCCCGAAATTGTTGTGGGTGCAGCACTGCTCATAACTTTCACTCGGTTGTTTACGGCTGTGCCGCTCGGCTTTGCAGCACAGTTGTTGGGCAATGTCACATTTTCTTTGGCAAGCGTTGTCGTCATAGTGCGTGCGCGACTCGTCTCGATCGGTTCATCTTTTGAAGAAGCAGCCCGCGA
>CANKZL010000115.1 GCA_947488385.1 Acidimicrobiaceae bacterium
TGGGCATGAAGGGTTCAAAGAACATCATCGCCATCAACAAAGACAAAGAAGCACCGATTTTCGGTATTGCCGATCTCGGCATCGTTGGTGACGTGCACAAAGTCTTGCCAAAACTTATTGAAGCCCTCAAAGCTCGCTAGTAAATAACGTTTACAACTGAGCGTTAGACCAGGGGCCAGGGGTAGTGGCGACCTGAGGGGTCAACAGGAAACCGAGCACCTTCGACGAGCCATTTAGCGCGTTCAGAAATAGCAACAACTTCTTGCGTACTCAAGAGTGTGGCAACTTCAAGTGGCACAGTTTCAATTAGCGGCTTGATTTTTTCTAACAGCTGCGGAGTGATGTCCTCGCCACCGAACTCCCAAATAACGGTACGAAGTTTGAAATCTTCCGAGAAACATACGCCATGATCAATTCCCCAAACGTGAGAATTTTTGTCGACCAACACGTGGCCTGATTTTCGGTCGGTGTTGTTGGCGACGATGTCGAACGCACACATCGCACGAAATTGATCGTGTAGATCTTGTCGTTGTTCAAAAATCGTGAAGTAGTGCTCGTCGGGGTTGGATTCGATGAGCAGTTGTAGCGAGCCTTCGCCGCTTGGGCCGTCTCGCAGAATCGTGATTGGCACGCAGCGCAAACCCATGGCCTGCGAAAGTCGGTATGCGGCGACTTCACGTCGGTGTAAACCTGGCTCGAAGTCCCACAATGGTTTTTCACCGCGCATTGGTTTATAAATTGCTTGGACTGATTTATCATCAAGAGTCACCGACACCAAATACGTGGCGTTGCTGCTGTATGGCATGCGCATCACGATGGCGATCTCGCCGCGCAGCAAGATCTCGAGTTGAGTGGCGTCTTCTAGTTCATTCGTGGACACAAGTGGCCGTCTTTATTGATTGGCCGACCACAAAACACACACGATGGCCGACCCGATGAAACAACTTCGTCGGCGTGCTGACAAAAAGCGGCAGCCTGGCCACGTGTGATTCGAGCTCGAATCCGTGAGATGTCTTGGTTCAGCAGTTCGTTTTCGTCTTCGGAAGAAATCTCAATTTCATCGAGTTGAATCACCATGCGGTCACCAATTGCGTCGTATGCAAGACCAACCGTGCCGAGCACGAACTCTGCCTCAACTGGTTGAGAGAGTTGCATCGCATCGCTGATTGGGCCGTGCGAAACGTCTGGAGCATCGGCTAAAAGTTTGCGCAAATATTCGGAGAGTGCCGCAACCTGCTCTTTTTCACATTTAATAGTGATGCGTTGACCTTCGGCGCGAACTTGCAAAACAAAAGTGCGTTTGCCGGGCTCGCCGAGCGCCCCTGCGGTGAATGCATCGGTTGAATCGAACTCGAAATACAAACTCATGACATGCGTAACTCTGAGAGATCGCCACCAGTCGAGTTAACCGTCAGAACAACCGGTCCAAAAGACGAGTACGAGACTGCGGTTACCGAACAGGTGCTGATAACGATGCGTTGAAAGAGATCAATGTGAGTGCCCATGGCATGGGCGACAGCAGCCTTGATTGGGTCGGCGTGCGAAACGCAGATGACTACGCCACCGCTGTGTTTTTTGCGCAGGTCATCGAGAGTCGACACCATTCGAGTTTGCATTTCGGTGAAACTTTCGCCTTTGGGAAACCGAAACGTACTTGGTGCGCGCTGCACATTCGACCATTCTGGAAGTTTCATCAGTTTGGCGAGTTCTTCTCCTGTCCAATCACCGAAGTCGCATTCGAGCAAACCCTTGTTGATAATCACTTTTTGTTTCAAAGCTTTGGCTATCGGTGCCGCGGTTTCGCGAGCGCGCTCGAGAGGTGATGCATAGATCGCCGCAACTTTTTTGATTTTGCTGAGGCGCTCAGCGACAACGAGTGCTTCTTGTTTGCCGGTGTCGCTGAGGTGCAAACCCTTGGCGCGGCCCGGCAGAAGTTTGCCTGTGCTCGGCGTCTTGCCGTGGCGCACCATGATGATCAGCGTTGAAGCAGGGGATTGAGTTTTCTTGCGAGCCATCTGAGATCTTCAAACTATCGCCACAGCGCATATTCTCGTGTCGTGGCAAAACAAGATGATTTTCACAAACTTGCAAATGAAATCACCGACTGCCACAAGTGCGCGCGGCTCGTTAAGTGGCGTGAAAAAGTTTCGATTGAAAAACGAGCGTCCTACGCCAACGAAATATATTGGGGGAAACCAATCCATGGTTTTGGTGACACCCGCGCCAAGATTCTTGTTTTAGGACTCGCCCCTGGCGCCCATGGCGCAAACCGTACGGGTCGAATTTTTACCGGTGACCGAAGCGGTGACTGGTTGTTTCGGGCGATGCATAAAGCAGGTCTTGCCTCTCAGCCTGAGTCGATCTCGCGAACAGACAATTTGAAACTTAAAAATGCTTGGGTTTCAACGGCGGTGCGCTGTGCGCCACCCGACAACAAGCCAACACCAGTCGAACGCAAGAAGTGCTCACCTTTTTTGACACGAGAATTGGCGATGTTGGATCAAGTCAAAGTGATTATCTGTCTGGGTGCTTTTTCGTTGACGGCAGTTTGCGATGAACTAAAGATTCGACCCCGACCAAAGTTCGGGCATGGCGTCGTAATCAAGCACGAGAAGTACAAAATCGTTTGCTCATATCATCCGAGTCAGCAAAATACTTTCACGGGCAAACTCACCGAAAAAATGTTTGACAGTGTTTTTAAAACTGCAATCAAATTACAAAGCTAAGAGTTCGCCAACGCCATAGACGACGGCAACAGCAGCAAGAAAGAGACCGAAAACACGTTGCAACTTTTTGTCGCTCATTTTCAAAGCTGTTTTTGAACCAAATGGTGCACCAACTACAACGCCAGCAGTAAGCCAAAGCGCAAATCGCCAGTCGATGCCACCTTCGAGTGCGTGTGTGATCGTGCCAGGAACGGCGAAGCAACCAACACAGATGAGTGAAGTCGCGACGGCGTTTTTGATTGGCAACCCGAGCCAACGACGAAACAGAGGAACCATGATTATTCCGCCGCCGAGCCCAAGCAAACCAGATAGCCCACCAGCGCAAACGCCGGTGAGCGTTGCCAAAAAACCTTTCGAGCTTCGCAGTCTTGTTTTGGTCTCAACAGTTTCGCGCGGTTTCACCGAGCGAATCATGTTGATCGCACTCCACATCAACAAGAGCGCAGTGAGCACCATCAAGATGTGACCATCACCCGGAACCCGAGGTGAAACCCAAGCGCCGAGAACAGCGGCGACGATGCCAGCGGGTGCGGTGAAGACAACGACTTTCCATTGAATCAATTCACCTTGTCGGTATCGCCACGAGCCGGTAACGGCGCCAGGCAGAATCGACGGCAATGTGGTGCCAACAGCAAGGGCCGCCGAGCAACCGAGTGCACGAATTGCAGGTGTCGAGATGACTGCGCCACCAACGCCGAATGCTCCCGACATGATTCCGGTTGCAACGCCGGCAAGTACCGTCAGGAAATCTCGCACAATGCCGACGTCCATAAGGATGAACTTTCTTAGTGAGCGGCGGGCGCGGTGCCGTCGGCTTTTTTCTTTGGTGGCGGAACACCAACACTGACAGCTTTATTCGCGAACTCTGGCCATCGACGACGGCTGACGATACTCAACAAGCGCAAAAGTTTCATCGCAGTTGCGTCTGTCTCAGCTGGGCGGGCCACAACCGAGCCGTCTTTGATCATGCGTGTCATTACTTCTTCACCGAGTTCGGTGCGCACGACGCAGAGTGTCCAGTCGTTGTCTTCGCCGATTCCTCCAGTTGAAATATCTGCGTGTTCGGCTGCAAAGTCTGGACACATCTTGCAACCCTCACGTGTCCATTTATGACATTCTTTGAGGTCAATTTCGTGATACGAACCGTCGCGCATCCAGATTTGGAAGACGCCTTTGATGTTCATCTTGACCATCTCTTCTTTTTTCAAACCGTATTTGGC
>CANKZL010000116.1 GCA_947488385.1 Acidimicrobiaceae bacterium
CTCAAAGCACGTGCAGCAGAAGCGTTGCGTGAACTTGCAGAGTTGACGAATATTCCAGTTGTTACAACTTTGATGGCTCGTGGTGCATTCCCCGACAATCATCCGTTGTGTCTGGGTATGCCGGGCATGCACGGCACTGCGACTGCAGTGACTGCAATGCAAAAGGCAGATTTGTTGATCGCTCTCGGCTCACGCTTTGACGATCGTGTAACGGGCAAAGTTTCTGCGTTTGCGCCAGATGCGAAAATCATTCACGTCGACATCGACCCTGCCGAACAGGGCAAAGTTCGCAAACCAGATGTGCCAATTGTTGGTGACTGTCGTTTGGTGATCGAAGAAATGATCATTGCGTTGCGTGATTTGATGTCAGGTGGCATGACTCAGGCAGACATTTTGCCTTGGCGTAGTCGCGTAAACGGTTGGAAAGAAAAGTTTCCACTTTCGTACGAGCCAAGCGAGTTGGGTGCCGCATTGAAGCCGCAATACTGCCTTGAAAAACTTCGAGACGCATCACCTGAAGGCACGATTCTCGTGTCTGGTGTGGGTCAGCACCAAATGTGGTCGAGTCAGTATTGGCATTTCAACGAGCCATATACCTGGGTTAACTCTGGTGGTCTTGGCACGATGGGTTTCTCGGTGCCTGCAGCAGTTGGCGCAAAAGTTGGTCGTCCAGACAAAACAGTTTGGGCAATTGATGGCGACGGTTGTTTCCAAATGACTGCACAAGAGTTGATCACCGCATCAGTTGAGCAGATTCCAATCAAGGTTGGCATTTTGAACAACTCAAACTTGGGCATGGTTCGTCAATGGCAAGAAATGTTCTACGACAATCGTTACAGCCAAGTGCACTTCTCAGAGTCGGTTCCTGATTACGTGAAGATGGCAGAGTCAATGGGTTGTGTCGGCATTCGTGTTGAAGCACCAGAAGAAGTTGAATCGGCAATTGACAAAGCAAACAGCATCAATGACCGACCTGTTGTTGTCGAGTTTCGTGTTGCGCCGACAGAGCAAGTTTTTCCGATGGTGGCAGCGGGTCGAAGCAACGACGAAATCATGTTGCAACCATCTCAAGAAATTCGAAGGGACTTACTGCGATGACATCTACAAATCCTTACGGTTCGGAAGCCAATCATCATGTGCTCTCGGTTTTGGTGCAGAACCGACCGGGTGTTCTTGCGCGCGTAGCGTCACTATTCGCTCGTCGTGGGTACAACATCTTTTCGCTTGCTGTCGCCCCGACAGAGCAAGAAGATTACAGCCGCATCACAATTGTTGTAGATCTTGAGAGCGCAACACTTGAACAGATGGTCAAGCAGTTGTTCAAACTCGTAGATGTCGTTCGAATTTCTGAACTCGACCCAAGAAACTCGGTTGAGCGCGAGCTGATGGTCGCCACAATTCGAGCAACGCCAGAGCAACGTGGTCAAGTTGTTGAGTTGACGAATATCTTCGAAGGCAAGATTCTCGGCGTTGGACCAGAGGCATTGAGCGTGAGTTTGGATGGAAGTCCAGAAAAATTGAACGATTTCTCCGAATTGCTGCGACAATATGGAATCATCGAATCACAGCGCACGGGTCGCGTTGCGCTGCCAAAACTAGATCGCACTGCACGGGTTCGTGCAGTGAAAGAACCAAAAGGAAAGGCAATCTAATGGCTGCAAATATTTACTACGAAAAAGATGCTGACCCATCAATTATTCGCGCAAAGAAAGTTGCGATTGTGGGTTACGGCTCTCAAGGTCACGCACACGCGCTGAACCTTAAAGAGTCTGGTGTTGATGTTGTTGTGGGTTTGCGCGATGGTTCGTCATCAAAAGTCAAAGCCGAAAGTGCTGGCTTGCGCGTGATGTCGATTGCCGACGCCACAAAGTACGCCGACGTGATCATGATTCTTGCTCCAGACACCGAGCAAAAAAAGATTTACGAAGAGAGCATTGCGCCACACCTGGCAGAGGGCAAGGCAATTGCATTCGCGCATGGTTTCAACATTCGTTTCAATCGCATCCAAGCACCCAAGGGTGTCGACGTGATCATGATTGCTCCAAAGGGCCCAGGCCACTTGGTGCGTCGTACATATACCGAAGGTGGTGGCGTTCCAGCACTGATCGCTGTTGAGCAAGACGCTTCAGGCAAAGCAAAAGCAATTGCACTTTCATATGCCGAAGCAATTGGTGGTGCACGCGCAGGCGTACTTGAAACAACTTTTACTGAAGAGACAGAGACCGACTTGTTCGGTGAGCAAGTTGTGCTCTGTGGCGGACTCACTTCGCTGGTGCAAGCAGGCTTCGAAACACTTGTCGATGCTGGCTATCAGCCAGAGATGGCGTACTTCGAATGTTTGCATGAAGTGAAGTTGATCGTTGACTTGATGTACGAAGAAGGAATCGCCGGAATGCGTTATTCAATTTCTGATACGGCCGAGTACGGTGACGTCTCACGCGGACCACGCATCATCAACGGTGAAACCAAAGCAGAGATGAAAAAGATTCTTGGCGAGATTCAGTCGGGCAAGTTTGCCGAAGAGTGGATCGCCGAGAGCGACGGTGGCCGCAAGCGTTTTGCCGAGTTGCAAAATGCTGGTCGCAATCACCCAATCGAAAAAGTTGGTGCTCAGTTGCGATCAATGATGCCGTGGATCTCAAAAGGCAAGAAGAAAGTCTCAGAAATTTCAGGCGGTTAAATCCCGAGTTGTTTAGTCGGGATTAGCCTGATAAGTTGCTCTAATGACAAATCCAAATTGGGGCTTTGATACTCGTCAAATTCATGCTGGTCAAGAACCAGACTCAGCAACAGGTGCACGCGCAGTGCCGGTTTACCGCACAACAAGTTATGTGTTTCGCGATGCACAACACGCGCAAAACTTGTTTGCACTCGCCGAGATCGGAAACATCTACACACGCATCATGAACCCGACGCAAGGCGTGCTTGAAGCACGTTTGTCGTCGCTTGAAGGCGGTGTAACTACTGCAGTTGGTTTGCCTGGTGCACTCGCAGTTAGTTCGGGTCAGTCAGCCGAGTTGTTAGCAATTTTGACACTCGCTGAGGCGGGTGCGCACATTGTTGCTTCACCGAGTTTGTACGGCGGTACATACAACTTGTTTCACTATACGTTGCCGAAAATCGGCATAGAAGTAAGTTTTGTTGAAGACCCAGACAATCTTGATCAGTGGCGCGCAGCGATCAAGCCAAACACAAAAGCGTTTTACGGTGAAGTTTTGGCGAACCCGCGCAACAACGTGCTTGACATTGAAGGTATTGCAAAAGTTGCCCACGAAGCTGGCGTGCCGTTGATAGTTGACAACACAGTGCCAACTCCATATTTGATTCGTCCAATTGAATGGGGTGCAGACATTGTTGTGCACTCGTTGACAAAATTTATTGGCGGTCATGGCACAAGCATTGGTGGCGCAATCATTGATGGTGGCACATTCGATTTCGGTAAGGGTGACAAGTTTCCAAACTTCACACAGCCTGATCCGAGTTACCACGGTTTGGCGTATTGGCCAGCACTCGGTGCTGGTTCGTACATTATTAAGGCGCGCGTGCAAATGTTGCGTGACTTGGGCATGGCGACAACACCCGACAATGCGTTCAACTTTTTGCAGGGTCTTGAAACGTTGTCTTTGCGAATGGATCGCCACTGGGCAAACGCACAGCAAGTTGGCGAATATCTCGCCAAGCACGCGCAAGTTGAAGAAGTTTTTTACGCGGGTTTGACAACCAGCAAATGGCACGAGCGAGCAAAGCGTTATGGCAAAGGCCTCGGTTACGGTTCGGTGTTGGCTTTCAACATCAAAGGTGGCGTCGAGGCCGGTCAAAAGTTTGTTGCCGGTCTGAAACTGCATAGTCATGTTGCCAACATCGGTGATGTGCGCAGCCTTGTAATTCACCCAGCTTCAACGACTCACAGTCAATTGAC
>CANKZL010000117.1 GCA_947488385.1 Acidimicrobiaceae bacterium
CAAGAGCACTCGGCGGCGTTCGTTGCTGACCCAAAGATGATCGCGCAATACTTCAAAGTCGATCTTGCAACGCGCTCGGGCAAAGCTGGTGGTCACGACGCCAAAGCGGCAAAAGGGAGACTGGCTAGACATCTTGTGTCAAACCACGCAAAGAAGCCAGAGGTCGTGCTCAATTCTTTCAAAGACTCGAAATTTAAAGTTCGAATTTTAGAGCAGTTTTAGTTTTAGAAAATCAAGTACCCGTTGCACGCCGAGCTCTTGGCGTTGCTCAGTAAGCACCGAGTGATCAGATTTAGTTGTTGAATCGAACTCGACTGCAATAAATGCATCGCCCAACAACTTATGCAACTCAGCAAAACGGGTACCTACGAGGCGATCACCTTTGTAGCGCAAACCCAAAACTTGGCAACCTTCGCTGGCACGCTGGGCAACACGTTGCACGTCAGCTGGTGACAGGTTCAAATCGACCGAACGCTTTGCGCCAAACGCGAACGGCAAACTCGGTTGCGATAGCACTGGCGCCAACATGATGTCGTCAACCATCATGCCGAGAGCGAATCCGCCGCTGAAGCACATGCCGATCGCGCCAACACCTCGACCACCTACGTTGGCGTGCAGGTTTTTTGCCAGGGCCCGTAACCATGTAATTATTGGCGAAGTTTTGTTCAAAGCCATCGTCGTGAACTCACGCGAGATACAAATTTTGCTCATTGACTGGGCAATGTATTTACCACTGGGTAGCTCGCCAAAGTTTCCGACCAACAACGGCATCACTACTGTGAAACCAGCGGCGACAACTTCGTTGGCAAAATTCTCAACTGCTGGGGTAATACCAGGTATTTCGTGAACAATAATTACGCCGGGGCCAGATCCTTTGCGAAAAGTTTCATGAGTAATGCCACCGTCAGAGAACTTTGATCGTGACCAGTCTTTCATTGCCACAAACTTACCCCCAACTCACGCGCCGAAATTATTTCGGTCGGCCGACACCCGTCACTTTTGACCAGCTCACTGCATAGACCTTGACAACATCACCAGTGCGCGGCGCGGCAATCATCTGACCGTTGCCTAGATACATGCCCACGTGGCTCACCGGGTTACGCGTGAAGATCAAGTCACCTGGTTGAGCAGCCCCTGTCGGAATTCGTGTTAACGAGTAATACTGCGAGCGCGACGATCTCGGAATGCCAATTCCGGCTTTTGACCACGCATAGACCATTAGACCAGAACAATCAAACGCCGAGCCTGGCGAAAGAGCACCAAATTTATAAGGCACACCAAGTTGTGATAGCGCCGCCTTCACTGCGGTGCCTGCAGCCGAAGATGGTGCCGGAATATTCGAGTATTTATTTTTCGCAAATACTGCCGCTTGCTTTGCTGCCTCTTCAAGTGCTGCTTTGGCTCGACGACTTTGCTCACCACGTAGCAAGTCACCCAAATCGCGCAATGCCTGTGCTTGTCTTGCTGAATAAACATTTGCACTTGCCTCGGCAGCTGATAGCCGCTTTTTGGCATAATCGGCTATGCCCCCCGCGCGAGTGCGTTGAGATTCAAGTTGCTTGCGTTCACGAGCAATATCTTCGATCATGCCTTGCAACGCGTCAAGACCGCTCACACCGGTGTTCAAAGCAACCGAAGTTAAATACGACTTGCGCACTGCATCTGAAAGTGAACCTGTTGAACTCAAAATACTTGCCAAACTGTTCGATACAGACTTACCGACAAAAGTTTTCAACGCCACATTTTGCAACTGAGCCTGCATCGCTGCTAGCTCAATTTCTTTAGCTTTGATTCGTGCTTCGGTCGCTGCAATTTCTTTATCAAGTTCGATACCGTCATTGATGGCATCGGCGTAGTCTTCGGCCAAGGCGTCCATCTGCTCTTCGAGACGATCTAGCTCATCAAGAATCGCCTCAACCTCGCGCTGCTTTTGATCAGAGGTTTGCGCGAAACCGTTAACAGCACTGGCCGTGGCACCAGCTGTGGCAGGAGCCAGCCCAACGACTAGGGAAATGCAACATATGCCACCAATTAGAGGTGACACCGTCCTACGAAAACGCCCAACGGCGCTGCGGGTCATGATCCGAACATTCTAACAACTGATCTCGGCCCGCGTTTCGGGCCTCAAACCCCTAAATCAAGCGACTTAATTCACGAACCAAATCACTACAAAGATCAAATGCCAAAATTTGTTGCTATTCCCATTCAATTGTGCCGGGCGGCTTAGACGTGACGTCGTAGACAACACGATTGACTCCGGCAACTTCGTTGATTATTCGCGACGACATTTTTTCGAGCAAGTCATATGGCAGACGCGCCCAGTCAGCCGTCATCGCATCTTCACTGGTGACAGCGCGAATAATTATTGGCCGACCATACGTGCGCTCATCACCCATAACGCCAACTGATCTGATATCTGCGAGAACTGCGAACGCTTGCCAAATCTCTCGCTCAAGACCAGCACTGCGAATTTCTTCACGCACAATGAAATCTGCGTTCTGCAAAATCGCGACTTTGTCGGGCGTTACTTCACCGATGATTCGCACACCCAAACCTGGCCCAGGAAACGGCTGTCGCCAGATAATCTCGTCTGGCAAACCCAACTGCGAACCGAGTGCGCGCACCTCGTCTTTGAATAGAGCCCGCAGCGGCTCAACAAGTTTCAGCGTCATATCTTCGGGCAACCCACCCACGTTGTGGTGACTCTTAATCACGCTTGCCGTGCCATCTTGGCCACCACTCTCGATCACATCTGGATACAGCGTGCCCTGCACCAAAAACTTCGCGTCAGTCAAACCGCCGGTGTTCTCTTCAAAAATTCGCACAAACAACTCGCCGATTGTTTTACGTTTTGCTTCTGGCTCAGTAACACCGACAAGTCGTTCAAAAAAACGTGCACCAGCATCGACGTGAACCAACTCGATTCCCATCACTCGATGAAATGTTTCGACGATTTGTACGCTTTCGTTTTTGCGCATCAAACCCGTGTCAACATAAACGCAGGTCAACTGTTTGCCAATCGCCCGATGCACGAGCGCAGCGGCAACCGCCGAGTCAACTCCTCCAGATAGACCACACACAACTCGCTCACTGCCAACTTGCTCACGAATTGCTTTGATCTGTGTGTCAATGATTGAGTCCATTGTCCAACTTGGAGTGCAGCCAGCAAGTTGATGAATAAACCGTTGCAAAATTTCAGTGCCTTGTTGCGTATGCATCACCTCAGGGTGAAACTGCACTCCCCAAATCTTTTTTGCTGCGCACTCAATAACAGCCATCGGCGCATCTGGCGTTGCCGCAGTAGCGACAAAGCCAGGCGGCGTCCGCGTGACTGCGTCAAAGTGACTCATCCACACATCTAGTTCGCTCGCTTTTTCGTTCAACGAATCATCCAACAAAGTTGAAGATGAACCTGCGATCCGCCGTAGCGTCGCGCGCCCGTACTCGCCTTTTCCCCCGCGTGCGACTTCACCGCCGAGTTGCTGGGCGATCAACTGCACGCCATAGCAAATACCAAAAATCGGTACACCCAAATCATAAATTGCTGCATCGAGTTTCGGTGCACCATCAACGTGCACACTTTTCGGTCCACCTGACAAAATAATTGCCGCAGGCTTACGCTTCTTTACTTCAGCAGCCGTAATCGTGTGCGAAACAATCTCTGAATACACTTTGGCTTCACGCACACGCCGTGCGATTAATTGTGCATATTGCGCGCCAAAATCAACGACGAGCACAACTTGTTGCAAGTTTTTTGTTTCAGTGTCGTTGGTCATGACGACGCTTAACAATAGTTGATATGCGCCGAAACAGCCCCATGAGATGGCACGATGTATGGGTGAAAAGATTCGTTGCATCAACTTTGATCACCACGATCTTCTTATTCGCTAACTCTGCGCCGA
>CANKZL010000118.1 GCA_947488385.1 Acidimicrobiaceae bacterium
TAGAAATTCCTGCCACGTACCGCGCAGCCGTAGTGCTCAAGAGCGAACAAGAAATGTTTGCTGGTGTCGCGTCCGCCAAGAAAGACCCACGCAAGAGCGTGCACATTCAAGATGTTGCGGTGCCACAGATAGCACCAGACGAGGTGCTCATCGCGGTGATGGCGAGCAGCATCAACTTCAACACAGTATGGACAAGTATTTTCGAACCAATTTCTACTTTTGGCGCACTTGCGCGACTAGCACGCGAAAGTGAGTGGGCAAAGCGCCACGATCTCGACTATCACGTAATGGGAAGCGATGCTTCTGGCGTGGTGCTGCGTGTTGGCTCGGCCGTACGCAACTGGAAACCTGGCGACAAAATCACGGTGCATTGCAATCACGTTGACGATCAAGATCCAACTTCGCACAACGACTCAATGCTGGGCAGCAACCAACGCATCTGGGGTTATGAAACAAACTTTGGTGGCCTCGCCGACTTGTCAGTGGTCAAAGCAAACCAACTAATGCCAAAACCTGCGCATCTCAGTTGGGAAGAGGCTGCGGTGAATGCGTTGTGTAACTCGACGAGCTATCGCATGTTGGTTTCCAAGAATGGCGCCAACATGAAGCAAGGTGATGTTGTGTTGATTTGGGGTGCATCGGGTGGCATCGGCGCATACGCATTGCAATATGTTCTCAATGGCGGCGGCATTCCAGTTGGTGTCGTGAGTTCTCCAGAAAAAGCACAAATCTTGCGCGAGATGGGTTGCGAAGCAGTCATTGATCGCAAGGCCGCCAATTACAAGTTTTGGAATGATGACAACACACACAATGAAAAAGAGTGGCGCCGTTTCGGTGGCGACATTCGTGCTCTCGTTGGCGAAGATCCAGACATTGTGTTTGAGCACCCAGGTCGCTCAACATTTGCGGCTTCGATGTATGTCGTCAAGCGCGGAGGAATCGTCGCGACGTGTGCAGCAACCAGTGGTTACATGATGGAATTTGATAACAGGCATTTTTGGATGCGACTCAAACGACTGATCGGAAGCCACTTTGCCAACTATCGCGAAGCGTGGGAAGCAAATCGGCTGATTCAAAAAGGCATGATTCATCCGGTGATGTCACAAGTGTTCACGCTTGATCAAACCGGCGAAGCGGCTTATCAGGTGCACAACAACATGCACGAAGGAAAGATCGGCGTGTTGTGCCTCGCCCCACATGAAGGCATGGGCATTGACGACCCAGCATTGCGCGCCAAGGTTGGCGAAGAAAACATCAATCGTTTCAGGAGAAAATAGTGATACTTACCGAGATCGACCACGTTGCAATTGCAGTGCACGACCTAGAAGCGGCGATTGATTATTACAAGCGTGCATTTGGCGCGACTGTCACTCATCGTGAAGTCGTCGAGCAAGACGGCGTCGAAGAAGCACTGTTAAAAGTTGCGCAAAGTTTTGTGCAGTTGTTGACCCCAACGCGACCAGATTCACCAGTTGCCAAGTCGTTAGAAAAGCGTGGCGAGGGCCTGCATCATGTTGGCTACCGTGTTGCGGATTGTGCCAAAGCTTTGCAGTCGATGATCGATGCGGGTGCAACACCAATTGACAAAGCACCTCGCAAAGGTTCACGTGGCACAACCGTCGCGTTTATTCATCCAAAAGGTAGTTTCGGCACACTGATCGAGCTAGTTCAAGAGTAGAAACTTTTGAATCAAGCGCTGACGGTTTTATTCGGCGCAATTATCGGAGTAGTTCTTGGTTTGGTTGCCGAGTCTCTGATCAAAAAAATTGATCTACAAGTTCGTGTTTCGCTCACTGCCTTAGTTATGTTCGGATTGATCCTTGGTGCAATATTTGCATTACTAATTGTTGATCGGTTTGTCGCATTTGAACTTCGTTTGGCATTTGCAATTTTGTGCGCCGGTTTACAAGTTCAATCAATGATTGACGCTTACACGCATCGACTGGTTCGTCAGATCACTCACACAATGGCAGTTTCAGGTGTCCTGATACTTGGGTTTTATGCGTTGCAAAACTCGTTTACGAAATTTCTAATCGCTGCCGGCGTTTGCGCCATCTCTGGTGTCGCGATTTCTTTTCTGACGAACAAATTTTCTAAAGGTGGTTTGGGTGTCGGAGATGTTCGCCTGATGGCAGTTCTCGGGTGGCACCTTGGATTTTTAAGTTACTCGTCGGCAATTTGGGCAATGTTTGCAGCCTGCTGTTTTGCGAGCATTTATGGTTTGACTCTGGTTGCGGTACGGCGCGGGTCTTTGCAACACCGCATCGCATTTGGTCCGTTTCTTGCGCTCGGCACAGTTACAGCAATTTTTGCCAACGAAATGTTGCCCAGCTTGTTCATCGTTTAAGTTGGAGCAATGCAAGTACATCTAGTCGACGGAACTTACGAGATGTATCGCCAGCATTACGGGCAAGCCGTGCGTCATCGCGACCCGCCGCCATTTGCTGCAACGATCGGTGTGTTGTCCAGCACACTGCAGTTGCTCACCGAAGGTGCAACACACATTGGCGTTGCAACCGACCATGTCATTGAGAGTTTCCGCAACGATCTTTATGACGGATACAAAACCAGCGAAGGCATGGAGCCCGTCTTACTCGAACAAATTCCGATTGTCGAAAAGGCTTTGCGTGCTCTTGGTGTCACTGTTTGGGCAATGGAGAAGTATGAAGCCGACGATGCTCTGGCTTCTGCTGTTGCGGTGGCGTGCGAAGACCGACGTGTGCATCAGGTAAGAATTTTGACGCCCGATAAAGATCTCGGTCAGTGCGTGAGTGGTCGGCGAGTTGTTCAAGTTGACCGTCGAAATAATATAGTTCTCGACGAAAATGAAATTCGCAAAAAGTTTGGAATTGGCCCAGAGTCAATCGCTGATTATTTGGCACTTGTGGGCGACAGCGCTGACGGTTTTCCGGGCTTGTCGGGTTGGGGAGCAAAAAGTGCGTCAACCGTTTTGGCAAAATACATCTCGCTGGATCAGATTCCAGATGATCATGAACAATGGAAACTAGATGGCCTCACAACTTTGCGTGGTGCCGAAAAACTCGCTAAAACTCTGCGCGAGAATCGCGAACAGGCAGCGCTGTTTCGAACTTTGGCGACACTTGTGCAAGACGTGCCAGTGGGTTCAGTTGACAGTTGGAAGTGGACTGGAGTAACTCCAGAGTTTGCCGACCTTTTAAAGGAGTTTGGCGCAACTCATTTACTTGATCGTGTTGAAAGACTTAAGACTCTTTCGCAGTAGTTCGATAATCGCCAGGGGTATCGCCCAAAAATTTGTGATGATCAGCCCAATTGCGCGCACAACATTGCCTGCCCTTAAAGATCGCCATGCATACAACAATCCGTACAAACCAATCGTGCGCATTCCTTTCAACCGATCAATCACTCGCAACCCCTCAAGTCCTTGCGCTCTGCGATACAAAACATACGCATCGTGAGTTCGTGCTAATCCAAAGTGCGGCGCATTCGTAAGAGATGTTGCTGTCAGGCGAATACTGGTTAAGAATTTTGGCAAGATTGCAAATTCACCAAGAGTTGCAAGACCCAACCACAAATCAAGATCTTGTGAGTATTGAAACGTTTCGTTATAACCACCCAGACGCTTAGCAGCCTCAGTTCTGAACATCACTGCTGAGTTCATAAATGGACAGTTGCTCGCTAGAACTCGTACTAAGTCAAGATGCTGTGTCGGGGTATTAACTTCGTTAATCAACTCGCCGCCAGAGTTTATGTTGCGATACCAACTCGCAACTAAAACAAGGTTTGGATTGTTGTCGAGACAATCAACCTGAAGTTGCAGGCGATCTGGTGTTGACAAATCGTCGGCATCTAAAATTGCGAGATATTCGCCGCGCGCATTGTTCAGTCCAATATTTAGCGCAGGTGTTCTACCGTGATTGCG
>CANKZL010000119.1 GCA_947488385.1 Acidimicrobiaceae bacterium
GCGAACTAAACGCCAACAAAATCCAGGTGAATTGCATCGCGACCTCGGTGAACATCACTCGCCAAACATTCGGCAGCACTTCGCCGAACAGAATACTGAGCCGACTTCCACCTTGTAGCCGCGCGACTCGCACGAAGTCGCGTGCCAACAAAGTCTGAGTTGCGCTGCGCGCCACCCGGGCAATGGGTGCCGCATACATTAGGCCGAGTGCCACGCTCAAAATAAACGGATCTTGGCCAAAGAAACTTGAAATCAGCAACAACAAAATCAATGTTGGTAGAGCAAGCAAAAAGTCGATCATGCGAGATAACGCATCGTCTAGCCAACCACCGGCAAGTGCCGCCACCGCGCCGATGGCAATTCCGATCACGCACGAGATTGCCGTGGCAGCAAAAGCAATTACCAACGACGGCCGACCTCCGTGCAACAAACGACTGAACACATCACGACCCAAAGCATCTGTGCCTAGCCAATGATCAAACGATGGTTTTTGCAAAAGCGCGGCAGAATCTTGCGCATCAGTCGACAACAGCATCAAATACGGTGCGAGAAGCGCAACAAAAGCGTGCAGACCGAGAGTTGCAACAATCAACGCTCGATTTCGCATAAAACCAAGTCGTGAAAAAGTTTTCATCACACCGCTCAGCCTTTGGCTGATCTCAGACGCGGATCAAAGATGCGCGCGAGTGAATCGGCCAGCAGAGATGAAATGAGATAGACGGCAAGTCCGAACAAAATAATCGGCAAAATCAAGGCCGTATCGCGATCAGAAATCGCATCGATTGCCAGTCGTCCGAGCCCTTGGAAGTTGAACACCGCCTCGGTAACAAAGGTTCCAGTAAGCAACCATGCTCCGTCAAGCGCTACAACATTCATTACAGGCGGCAATGCTGCAGGCACGATGTGTCGTGAAATTGTTGTTCGCTCTTTTGTGCCACGCAGTCGCGCACTTTCAACGAATGGCATTGTCTGAACATTGGTGACACTCGCCCGCATCGTGCGCATTGAATGAGCAAAAATTACGACCGCGAGTGTAAGTGCGGGTAGCCAAACATTCGGCAAGAGTTGCAACACTGACGCATTGCTTGGCATAACGCTGACACCCGGAAAAATTGGCAGCCAAATAGATAGCACCAGCCACAAAACAGTGGCGATTACAAACTCAGGCAGTGTCATCGCGATCACGCTCAATTGGTTGACTACCTTGCTGATTCGTTTCTGCGGAAACCGCCCGAGCAGCAACCCAACGACAATTGCACTCGGAAATGCGATTACCGCCGCCACCGCACCCATGATCGCCGTATTTCTCAAACGTGGTGCTATTAATTTTGATACTTGTTCGTCACGTTTTATTGAATAGCCAAGATCGCCACTTACAAGGTCGGTTGACCAGTTTTTGAGACGGACGACAACTGGATCATTGAGTTGATTCTCTTGGCGACAAGATTCAATCTTCGTGTCGCTGCCAAACCGCCCAAGCAATGCCGTGCAACCATCACCTGGAAGAGCATCAATACCGAGAAACGAAACTACTGCAAGTGCAACGAAAGTTGCGAGCGAGAAAATGACTCTTCTCGCCAGATTTATCATCAGTTTTTTCTCGCTTTAATCACGAAACGCTGATTTTTTCCCATCTCACAGCATCAATAACAATCGGTTCAACTCCCTTAACTTTGCTGCTCATGGCTCGGGTCAAAGTTTTGTGATACGGCAAGAAGATTGCCGAGTTTTCAAACAGTCGTTCTTGAATTTGCGCGTACTTCTTTGCTCGCTCGGCCTGATCTTTAGTTGCTCGGGCTTCATCAAGCATCTTGTCAAGGTCTTTGTCGACTTGACCAGTTGGATTCCAAGTTGCAGTGCTTCTATAAACCTCGTTCAGCACCTGAGTTGCCGGTCGTTGTCCCCAACTATCAACGAACGCCGATTCTTTCATCCATACGTCGTCCCAGAAGCCACTCGCGTCAGCCATTTTGATCGTCACACGAATGCCTGCATCTTTAACCTGCTCTTTGTAAGCAGTGACAAGTTCAACCATATGAACTTCAACGTCGCTCGTGAAAATTTCAATATCAATTCCATCTTTGTATCCCGCTTCAGCAAGTAAAGCTTTGGCGCCTTCGGTGTCTTTCGGGCAATCACCATTCCAGCGGTAAGGGTCAGCCGACCAAACCGGTGTATCGCAAGCGACAACTCCACCTCCAACGCCGAGGACCGTATCGGCAATTATTTGCCGGTCAGCAGCAATGCGCAACGCTTTACGAACACGCGCGTCATCGAATGGTTTTTGGTCAACCCTGAAGTCGATCGCGTTCCAGTCTCCTGACGGAATATTCTGCAAAGTGAACTTGGATTGGTCACCAAACATCGCCGAAGACTTGCCGTCGATCGCCAACAACAAATCAACTTGATCGCCAGCCAGTGCCTGGGCGGCAGATTGTGAGTCAGCAAACGTGATGACTTCAATTCTTTCTAGTTTCGGTTGACCAAAGAAATAATTTTCGTTTGCCAGCAAAACAGTCGTGCCCGCAGGATCAAAGGTCTGCATTTTGAACGGCCCTGTACCGATCGGGTTCTTGCCGATCGTTGCTTGAGAGTCGACCGGGGTCATCAGTGCGCGATAATCAGCAAGAAGCAATGGCAGATCGGCCTCGCCAGTGGCCAAGGTGAGTTTTACTTCGAAATCCGAAACTTTTAAAGCTGTTGTAATCACGCCGAGCACCGCGCGAATCGGTGAATCAAACTCAGGGTCAATCATGCGATTGATTGAGTAGACAACATCGTCAGCATCGAAATCGCTTCCGTCATGGAACTTCACGCCTTCGCGCAACTTGATAGTCCATTCGTTCAAATCTTCATTTGATGACCATGACTGCGCCAACTCTGCAATCGGCGAAAATTCTTTGTCGACACCGATCAGACGATCAAACACCATGTTGATCGTCGGCCATGTGCGGTTGCCGTCGTATGGGTCCATAGTTTCCGCCCCACCGAAACCGGCATCGTTACCAACACGCAGAACACCAGATGCAGATGAAGTTCGACCACATGACGCCAAACCACCAGAAATCAGACCAAACGCAAGAAATGTGACGAAGATTTTTTGAAGTTTGTTCATGGTGCGAATCATAGTCAAGTTGTAGCCTTCTGATAAATGGCTTCATTTAAAATTGTTTCGTTCAACATCCAATATTCACTTGGTGCCGACAACCTTTATGACCTCAAGCGGTGCATCAATGTGGTTCGCGATGCCGACATAATCTGCCTGCAAGAGATCGACCGCAACTGGCGACGCACCAATATGATCGACCAGTTCGCTGAAGTACAAGCATTACTGCCCGATCGCTATTGCGCTTTTGGGCCGTCACTCGATGTCGACGCGAGCGCCATCAATTCAGATGGATCGGTTGAAAATCGTCGTCGACAGAGCGGACAAATGACGATAAGTCGCTTCCCGATTGCATCGTCACGCCCGATTCATCTGCCCAAAGACGACACAGGTGACGCGATGAATAGCTGGTCTGCCGCACTCGAGACTGTAATCATGACACCAGAAAAACCTGTACGCGTGATCAACCTGCACCTCACAGATATCTCAGAAACAAACCGTGTTTCGCAGATTTCTGCGCTGATCAAGCATTGCGAAAATGCCACGATCGAAGGCGGCGCCTGGAACGGCAAAGAATGGGATGAAACATCGCGCGAACATTGGCAACTAAACGACCCCGTTCCGCCGATGCCAGCTGAAATGATCTTCACTGGTGACTTCAACGACGAACCAAATTCGCGCACCTATGAGATAATGCTTCGCGCGAAATTTCGCGATACCTGGCAACCAAATAAGAACTCGGGTACTGGCGTAACTTTCAAGACAAATCCCGAACAAGGCA
>CANKZL010000120.1 GCA_947488385.1 Acidimicrobiaceae bacterium
AGCGGACGACAGGCGAGTAGTCTTTTTTCGGCAACGCATTGTGGGGTAGATCCAAAAATGAAACTTGAGCTACGCGGAATCACCAAGAGGTTTCCTGGTGTTGTAGCCAATGACGATGTCAATCTGAGTATCTCAACCGGAGAAGTTCTTGCCCTTGTGGGTGAAAATGGTGCCGGTAAGTCGACCCTGATGAATGTGCTTTATGGCTTATATAAGGCTGACGAAGGTGAGATTCTGATTGATGATTCTGCCGTGCGTTTCACTTCACCAGCTGATGCGATCAGTGCTGGCATTGGCATGGTGCACCAGCACTTCATGTTGGTGCCGGTGTTTACGGTTGCCGAGAACGTCGTTTTGGGCATTGAGCCGACAAAGCGTTTTGGTGCACTCGACATCGATAAGGCGCGCCAACTGGTGCGTGAGGTGTCAGATCGATACAACCTGGATCTTGACCCCGATGCCGTTGTTGAAGATTTGCCAGTGGGCGTTCGTCAACGTGTTGAGATCGTCAAGGTGTTGATGCGCGATGCAAAGATCGTCGTGTTTGACGAGCCGACTGCGGTGCTCACACCGAGTGAGATCATCGAGTTTTTCAGCATCGTGCGCACATTGATTGCTGCGGGCAAGGGTGTGGTTTTCATTACACACAAATTGAAAGAAGCCTTGACGATTGCCGACAGAATTAACGTCTTGCGGCGCGGCAAAGTTGTGGGTGCGGCAGACCCAAAAACTGCAACAGAAGCGCAGATTGCAGAGATGATGGTTGGTCGTGCGGTGCAGTTGACCGTCAATAAAAAGAACGCGACACCTGGTGATGCGGTGCTTAGTGTGCAAAGTCTGAGCGTCGTTGATCCTGACGGACGAAAAGTTGTAGACGAAGTTTCTTTTGTTGTGCACGCTGGCGAAATTGTCGGCGTTGCAGGTGTGCAGGGCAATGGTCAGACCGAACTTGTAGAGACACTGAGCGGTCTACGCCGTCTAAATTCTGGACAAATAACTTTGGACGGAAAAGATGTAACCCATTCATCGCCGCGCGATCTGCATACGTCGGGCATGGGGCATATTCCAGAAGATCGCCAACTTCAAGGTCTTGTGACCGGAATGTCGATAACAGAAAACTTGGTTCTTACGAGATATCACGACGACAAGTTCAGTGATGGCGTGAAGATGAAATGGTCGAAGGCGAAAGAGATCGCCAAAGAACTCGTGGCAAATTACGACATCCGCACGAGTGACCCAGAACAACTTGCTTCGACACTTTCAGGTGGTAATCAGCAAAAAGTTATTGTTGCGCGCGAACTATCTCGCGATATTCGCCTGGTGCTTGCCGCACAACCGACTCGCGGCATCGACGTGGGAAGCATCGAATACATTCACGAACAAATTGTCAAAGAACGAGATAGCGGCACGGCAGTTTTGATTGTGAGCACCGAGCTCGATGAAGTGATGGCGTTGTCTGATCGAGTTTTGGTTATGTATCGCGGAAAAATCGTCGCAGAACTTGACCCAAAGAAAGTTAGCCACATGGATGTTGGCTTGTATATGGCCGGCTCAAAACCAACTGAAAGCGTCGGAGCGAAATCGTGAAAGATCTTCTCAAGTCGCTGCGGTACACATTGTTGGCACTCGTGGCCTCATTGTTGGTCGGCGCAATCATCATCGTCATCACTGACGTCGACGCGCTCAAGTCAGGAGACTTCGGTAAAGCACTTTCGACCGTACTCAATGCCTACAAATCTCTGTTTCAAGGGTCGTTTTGGGGTGTCCGTTCAATCTCGAACACAATTGCAGGCACTACGCCACTTCTGCTGAGTGGTCTTGCTGTATCAATTGCATTTAAAGGTGGGTTGTTCAACATTGGTGCAACTGGTCAGATGTTGGCCGGCGGAATGACTTCGTTGTGGGTGGGTTTCGCGTTTGACGGTCCTGGCTGGTTGCAGGTGCCACTTGCAGTTGCAGCCGGAGCGATTGGCGGAGCAATATTCGGCGGAATCGCCGGGTTACTCAAAGCTCGAACTGGCGCACACGAAGTAATCACAACGATCATGCTCAACAGCATTGCCAGTTTCTTGGTGCTGTGGTTATTGAAGACAACTTTGTTTCAGCGCGAAGGAAGACCAGACCCGATCTCAAAACCAATTTCTGAAGCGTCAAGACTTCCACGATTGTTTGGCTTTTTGGACGGACGCGTCGACCTTGTGGCTCACGCAGGTTTCATCGTTGCGTTGTTGGCAACCCTGTTTTACTGGTGGTTGTTGAAGCGAACCACGGTTGGTTTTGAGTTGCGAGCAACCGGGCTAAACAGTGATGCCGCAAAATATGCGGGCATGAAAACAAAAAGCCTGATGGTGATTGCGATGTTGTTTGCTGGCGGCTTCGCCGGCATGGCAGGTGCGACAGAAGTGCTCGGCACTTATGGCTATGCGTCAACGAGCCTTGCCGGCAACATCGGTTTTGATGCGATTGCCGTTGCACTCTTGGGTCAGTCGTCGCCAATTGGTACCTTGGTTTCAGCCCTGCTGTTTGGTGCTTTGCAAGCAGGTGGTCGATCAATGCAGGCCAACACTGATGTGCCCGTTGATTTGATAATTGTTTTGCGCGCATTGATCGTGATGTTTGTTGCCGCGCCATTGCTCGTCAAAGCAATGTTTAGGGTTAAGTCTCAAGTTGTCAACCAAGGGCAAACTTTCAGGGGGTGGGGCGGATGAACACCGAGTTAATGGTTTCTGCCGAACAGAAGAAGCGCGCCCGAAATGTGGGCTTTGGTTATTTAGGTTTAGCAGTAATCACACTGGCAGTTTTTTCGCGCCGACCAGGTGACGCCGGTTTCAGACTTACAGAAGGCGGAACCTCGCTAACTTTGCCTGCGCAGCAGTTTGCATACATCTTTGGCATTGTGTTTGTTGCCCTCGCCGCAGCACAGTTGTTGCGAGGCTTCGGCAAACTTTCGAGTGTCGTGCTGTCGCTGGCGACTGCTGTATTTGTCTTAAGTTTCTTGTCATGGGCGACTGCGGGCGAGTCGTTCAGCCTTGTTGGCATGTTTCAAGACACTGTCTCGCGCAGCGTGCCGATCACGCTCGGCGCGTTGGGTGGCATTTTGTGCGAACGAAGCGGAGTAATCAACATCGCAATTGAAGGCATGCTGTTGGCTGGTGCGTTCACTGGTGCGGTCGGCGCATCACTCACAAACTTGTGGCTCGGCACAATCATCGCAATGTTGACCGGTGTCTTTTTGGCCTGGATACTCGCAGTGTTCTCAATCAAATATCGCGTAGATCAGGTGATCGTTGGCTTTGCGATTAACTTCTTTGCGCTCGGCATCACTTCGTTTTTGAGCTTCAGAGTTCTGGTGCCGAACCCCGACTACAACTCACTCGTGCCCGTGATGCCGATTTCGGTGCCGTTGCTTTCGAAGATTCCGTTTATTGGCCAAATCTTTTTCGTGCAGACAATTTTTGTCTACTTCTCATTTGCGGCCGTCGCGTTTTTAACTTGGGCGATGTATCGCACACGCTGGGGTCTACGCACGCGCGCTGCGGGCGAGTATCCGAAAGCCGCGGGCACGCTCGGCGTTGACGTCATCAAATTGCGCTACCGAAACCTGATGATCGCTGGCGCAGTGGCCGGTATTGGCGGCGCATGGTGGCCGATCGGCACCGTGGGTCGTTTCGATCAGAACATCACGGGTGGACGTGGATTTATTGCTCTCGCCGCCGTAATTTTTGGTCGCTGGCACCCAGTCGGTGCGTT
>CANKZL010000121.1 GCA_947488385.1 Acidimicrobiaceae bacterium
TGAAGTTTTTCATTACTTCAGCAAACAATTCGACAGTCTCAGTGCTTGGGTAGTCGGCGCACCAAGGAATAAAACCGCTACAACCGAGGTCAATGTACTTCTGCACCTTCTCAGAGACCTGCTCAACGGTGCCGACCAGATTGTTTTTCTGCCAGTCATCAAACGGATCTGCTCGCAAACTTAGAGACCCAGCAGCCTTGATCTCTTTTTCTGTGCGACGAATGAAAATATCTGGAGACCAAGTTTTGCGAATCTCTGATTCGTCTCGACCTACGGCTAGGCAGTGACCTTTCAAAATTTCTCGCTTACGTGCGAATTCTTCTGGGGAACCACCGAAATTTGAACAGTCGGCGTATCGGGCAACGACACGCAATGTCAGTTGTTCGCCGCCACCGCCGATCCAAATTGGCGGGTGTGGTTTCTGCAACGGCTTTGGATCGCAATTACCGCGCAACATTGTGTAGTACTTGCCGTCATAGGTCGTCTCTTCTTGCGTCCACATTGAACGAACTATCTCGACACACTCACGCAACATGGCAATGCGAACTTTTGGCTCTGGAAAGTCATAGCCGTATCCGCGACATTCATTTTCGTACCAACCAGCACCGATACCCCAGTCAAGTCGGCCACCAGAAATCACATCAAGAGTGGACGTTATTTTCGCCAACAAACTTGGTTCGCGATACAAGTTGCAACCAACCATCTGTCCGAGCCGAATCGTGGATGTGAGTTGACTAATTGCCGACATCACAGTCCAACATTCAAAAACTGTTTCGTGTGCAGGACGAGGAACGTTGTGAAAATGGTCGTAAACCCAAATCGAATCAAAGCCGAGTTTCTCAGCCAGCTGAGCGACCTCAACCGTCTTTTTCCATTTGTCAACTGGTTCAGGAATCGAAACTAACTCCATCTTCCAACCCTGTGGAATAAAAATTCCGAAAGTCGTATGTGGTTTAGTCGTCATAGCGGCAAATCTCCAGTTGCAGACTTCGTCGAACCATGGTCTTTATACGCAGCAATCGTGCGCTGCGCAATTCGCATCTGATGAATCTCGTCTGCGCCGTCGGCGAATCGACTCCAGCGTGCTTGTTGCAGCATGTGTGCCAACGGTGTGTCGGTCGAATAGCCAAGTGCGCCGTGCACTTGAATCGCACGGTCGATGATTCTCCACAAACTATTGGCGACGAAGTGCTTGGCCATCGAGACTTCAGAAGTAAAAGTCTGTCCACTTTCAATTTTGTAAGCCGCGTGAAGAACCATCAGCTTGCACTGATAAAGCTCTACGGACGAATCGGCGATCAACCATTGAATGCCCTGCTTCTCAGCCAGAATCGAGCCATGCGAATAGCGATTCAAAGCGCGATCAACCATCATGTCAAGTGCGATCTCGGCCTGTCCGATCCAACGCATGCAGTGAGCGAGTCGCGCTGGCCCGAGTCGATATTGACCCAACAAATGACCTTGACCCCGGCCGCCCAACATATTTTTTGCCGGCACGCGAAGGTCTTCAATCAAAATCTCGCAATGATTATGACCACCAGACATTGTTTCGACGTCGCGCACGATGTTGAAACCCTCGCTCGGAATATCAACAATAAAACATGAGTTGGCTGCTTGCGGCATATCCGGATTGTCTTCAGTGCGCGCAACCAACAATGCGAATTGTGCGCCACGAGCACCAGATATAAACCACTTGTGGCCGTTGATCACCCACTCGTCGCCATCTTGATATGCGTGAGTCTTAATCAAAGTCGGATCGCTACCAGCGACTTCAGGCTCGGTCATCGCAAAGCAACTGCGCGCTGTGCCCTCACAAAGCGGACGAAGGTATTTTTCTTTTTGTTCGTCGGTCGCCCAATGCAAAAGTGTGTGCTGGTTGCCTTCGTCAGGTGCCTGAGCATTCAAGACAAATGGTCCGATACTGACTTTCGCGGCTTCTGCAGAAACCGCAGCCATCGCAGTTGGCCCAAGACCCATGCCGCCCCATTCGGCTGGCATGTGAGGCAACCAGAGATTCCATTCTTTACGTGCCTTGCCGCGCAATGAAACAATCGTTCGAACAACTTCTCCGCGATCTTTTTGGTCTATCGCGTCCCATGCGGGTCGAACTTCTTTATCCATGAAGTCACGGACCTTCAAGCGAACTTTTTCAACCTCTGGTGCAAATGAAAAATCAATCAAAGCAAATTTCTCCCTGCTGTAGTTTGTCAGACTTGTGTCACAAATCCATTACCAGCCTGACTCATAGTGATTTGCCCTAGCCTGAATCGCGTGTCAGCCAAAGCCAACAAACACCGAAAGTGGGACCGAAACGACCTGCCCAAAGGTGCCGAAAAAGTTGAAGCGGTGCGTGAGATGTTCGATGCCATCGCTCCGAGGTACGACTTCGTCAATCGCCTGATGACGTTTCGCTTGGATGTTCGCTGGCGCAAAACAACAATCGCCTCGCTCAATTTGCCGAAGGGATCACGCGTTTTAGACCTTGCCAGCGGCACCGGCGATCTGTGTATCGAACTTAAAAAGAACGGCTACACACCAATCTCGATGGATCTCTCCTACGGCATGCTCAGTGCCGACCGAAGCGGAGCGCCGCGCAGTCAAGTCGATATTTTGAAACTACCTATCCCGAATTCTTGCGTAGACGGCATCACTTGTGGCTTTGCCTTGCGCAATCTAGAAAATCTACAGACCTTCTTCTTCGAATTGGCTCGGGTTACACGCCACGGTGGACGAATAGCACTGCTTGACGTAAGCGTGCCAACGAATCCATTTATTCGTTTTGGCAACAAAATATATTTTGGCAAAGTTGTGCCGATTATCGGCGGACTTTTCTCGGATCGCGCCGCTTACAAATATCTGCCACGCAGTGTCGCCTATCTACCAAAGCCAACTGAGCTGATCGAGATGCTTACAAAGTGTGGGTTCGCAGATGCCCAACACCAACAGCTTTCTGGCGGACTCACTCAGTTGATCGTCGCCACGCGTAACTAAATGCGCTCGACAACACGTTTGCTGTCTGACTTGACCGATAGTCAGATTGATCTCAACGACTTTGCCGGAAGCGATGGCTACCTGTTTGTTCGAGACGGTGTTGGAGTCGCAGGTCGTGGAGTTGCACAGCGCGTTGACCGCAATACTGTCGAGGATTTTTTGCGCAACATTAAAGACGACAACCAAAGCGGTGTCGCTGATGCTGGACCCATAGCGATTGGCTGTATTCCATTCATAAGTACTGACGCTCATGAGTTCGTTATTCCAAAAGTCGTAATCGGCAAAACTCAGCGCGGCGATCAATGGATAACAACGATTGATGATGCTGAGTTTGAATTCGATCAATCACCAACCCAAGTGCCGGTTGCTGCTTCATTTGCTGTTAATCCCGGGGTGTCAGTTGATCACTACCTTGAAGCAGTTCGCATCACAGCCGAGGCTGTACGCGAAAACAAACTTGCCAAAGCCGTAATCGCGAGAGATATCTTCGTGACTTGCAGTCAGAGTTTTGATATTCGGGCAATTTTGCTTCGTCTAAAAGCATCGTTTGGTTCAAGCTATAGATATCTCTTCGAAGGCTTTATCGGGGCATCACCTGAACTCTTAGTTTCAGTAAATGGCAATCAGGTGAAGAGTCATCCGCTGGCTGGCACAGTGCCAAGAACTGGAAACTTAGAAACAGACGCAAAATTTGCGCAAGAGCTGATATCTAGTGCGAAAAATCAAATTGAGCATCGCATTGTCATT
>CANKZL010000122.1 GCA_947488385.1 Acidimicrobiaceae bacterium
CGATGGCTTTTTTCAGGCGTTGCTCACGACCCATCTCTGGCACCAACTCAATGTCGGCGCCCGCCAAATCAAGGTTGGCTGGTGCAACGAACAGATTCTTTACAGCAGTGGGTTCAATGCAGTTCTCGAGTTTCTCGCCGCGCAATAAAACGTCGTAAATCGTCGCATCTAGGTCGCGAGCATTGATGCCTAAACCGGTTGAGGCATTGCCCTGCGGGTCAAGGTCAACAACTAAAACTCGATACTCCAACTCGGCCAAGCACGCCGCAACGGTTATCGCTGTAGTGGTTTTACCCACTCCGCCTTTTTGATTGGCAAAGGCAATGACCCGAGGCAGGGCAATCTCGCCAGGTGTTAAGTCGCTGGTTGACTGGGGGGCCATAGCCCAAGACTAGTTAGGTTTGGGGCCTTTAAATTGGATCTACCCTGCCAGATGTTTCACGTGAAACACCCCGCCGGGCTATTGCGACTGTTTCACGTGAAACATCGCGACCGCGCCCACCCGCTCAGGGCCTTCAAGTCCGAGGTCAGAAACATGCTTGGCATCCCACCGAGACTGAGTCGACAACGGTGGTTCGCTGATCACGATGACTCCCCCGGGTTTAACTAAAAGAGTCGAGAGTTTCAGGGTTTCATTTGGGGGGCCAAGCCCGCGACTTATTGCTGCGTCAAAGCGGTGTGCATATTTATTGTCACGAGCGATTGCGTCAATCTCCGCACAAACGACTTTTACTCGAGCTGAAAGATTTAAAGCCGATACGGCTCGGGTCAACGAATCGGTTCGTCCTGACCGCCGATCAACCAAGACGAGTTCTAGATCTGGTCTGTCAATCGCCACAATCAACCCCGGCACCCCGGCACCAGAGCCCAAGTCGACTACTGATTTAGAGTCATCTGAAATCGCTCGAGCAAACCACAGGGCATGGCTAATGATCTGATCAATCGGCGCGCCAGAAAGCGCACCAACTCTTTGGGCTTCTTGCAAAATTGGATGCAAAGCCGCGAACTTCGTCGGCTCGTATCCAGAATCGTTTTCGCTCATGGCTAGAAACTAGCCAGTGTTTTACTCGCTGTCAGAGACTGATTCTGAGTCTTCGCTGATCGAAGCCAAAGCCACAACAACCCGACGAAACGGGTCACTGCCCTCTGAACGTGTTGAAATGCCATCAACTTCAGTCAAAGCATCGTGCACAATCTTTCGATCTGACGAGTTCATTGGCTCAAGAGCCCGAGCCTGGCCTGAAGTTTTCACGTCTTCTGCGACTTTCAAAGCAAATCGACTCAAAGCCTCTCGACGCTTTTCGCGATACCCAGCAACATCAACACGAAGTCGTGTCTCATGGTCACCAAGGCGACGTTGACTGACTACTCGGGTCAAATCTTGCAATGCCAGCAAGGTTGCGCCCTTTGTGCCAACCAAGAACCCCAGGTCGTCACCCAAAACGTCTATATCGATGTTTTCACCTTCAACTTTGGCCGATACTGAGCCTTTGAGACCTGCTGCCGACACCAAACCTTCAAGGAATGTGGTCGCCACAGCACTAACGGTGGTCGGATCTACTGGTGGAAGATCTTCCCTTGGTGTCCGTTCTGCTCGCGGTGCTCGTTCTGGTCGAGCCTGGCGTGGCGCACGCTCTTTGCGCGGGCCACGATCACTTCGTTCTTGTCGTTCTCCGCGGTCAGACCGTTCGGTTCGCTCTTGGCGCGGCTTGGTTGATCGCTCGCCTGTTCGCTCGCCTGCTGGCTTGCCACGACGATCGCGGCGATCAGCTTTGGCTCGCACTGAGTTCGGCTTAATTCGTGCTCGAACTCGGGCTTCGCCACGAGTGCGACCGAACAAACCGGCTTTTGGTTCTTCAACAATTTCAAATTCGGCATCGCCGTCATCAATACCCAAGCGGTCAAGCGCTAAAGCTTTGGCGTCTTCAATTGTTGTTGCAGTTATTTCTACCCATTCCATGATTCAATTTCCTTTCGGTTGTTTACTAGATCGTAAAAATTATTATTCGTTTGGTTTGTTTTTCTTCTGCACAAACCCGCTACGGTTTTTGCCTGGTGGCTTTGGGCGTCGGGACGAAGATGGTACAGAATTATTTTTTGGTGGAGTTACACGCTTACTCACAAACTTTTGGTCGCCTGTTGCAGCGTCTTTCTTGTCGTTTTTATTCTTCTTTTCAGACTTCGGCGAATCTTTCATTTCGCGCGCAACAGCACTCGCCTCTTGAGCTTGTTTGCCTAAACTTCCATCTTTCTTATAGAACCGTTGGGTGATGTATTGCTGTTGAACAATTCGAATCACCGCTTGAGTCATGTAATAGACGATCAAACTTGTTGGCAACCACACCTGAAAGAAGGCGAACGCAACAGGCATGTATTGCATCAATTTGGCTTGGTTTGCCGACATTGTTGGGCTCACCGCACGCGAAGCAATCATTCTTTGTTGCACCAAGTAAAGGCCTGCCAAAAGCAGCACTAAAAGCGCATAAACCAAGCCTGAAAGAAAGTCGTCTTTCATTGCGTTTAATGGAGTTTTCGAAAGGTCAATGCCAAACGAAAGCATTTCTGTTTTGCCGACAAGCGAAAGATATATGTCTGAGTTCTTGTTCAAGAACTTCGGTAAAAAGTTTCCTGTTGAATCACGCGAGATCAAACCACTCAATGCTCGAAACATAATGATGAACACCGGCATCTGTGCCAACAATGGCAGACACGATGCAAGCGGGTTCACTTTGTGTTCTTGATAGAGCTTCATCATCCCTGCGTTAAGTTGCTGGCGATCGCCTTTGAACTGTTGTTGCAGTTTTTTCATCTCAGGTTGCAGACGTTGCATCTCGAGCATGCCCTTGGTGCTCTTAAGCGTTAGGGGAGTGATCAACAACATCACCACGACCGCCACCATCGCGATTGCAAACGAATAGTTGGGCACTAGCTCATAAAAGAACGCGATTACGCGTGCGGCAATTTCAAACATGTTGGTGCCTCGTCTGGCTTACATTATTTTCGTGCTGACAACAATCTCGCTCTGGCACTGGGTCATAGCCACTTGGACCAAATGGGCGACAGCGCGATAACCGCCGCACAGACAACAACACACCTTGCCAAGAACCGTATGTCTCAATCGATTCTTTGGCATAAGCCGAGCAACTTGGGTAAAAGCGGCAAGGCGACAAACGATATGAAAAAGCGTCTTGGTACCAATCGATTGCTCGAATCATCAGTC
Organism: Acidimicrobiaceae bacterium; assembly: GCA_947488385.1. Lineage (GTDB taxonomy): Bacteria > Actinomycetota > Acidimicrobiia > Acidimicrobiales > Ilumatobacteraceae > BACL27. Next base: position 3,221 of record CANKZL010000122.1, read on the forward strand.
GTTGAATCCGCATGTCGAGCCTTACTTTTTTGCCTTGATCGCACATCGCTCAATCAGCGAGTCGACCTGCAAACCCAGGTCTGTAAACGACAACTTGGTTGCTCCTGAGGCTGCCCCAATCAGGTACCAACCCGGCAAAACCTTACTGGACTTGGTTTTTAGCAGTTCTCGCAACCTACGGCGCAGCAAATTACGTTGAACCGCACCGCCAACTTGACGGCCCAAAGCATAGGCAATCGCAGGCTGGGTAAGGGTTTGGTCGATAATCATGCTACACCAAAGGGTTCCGGAGCGAACATATGTTCCCTCTGTTTGAAGTCGCTGAAAGATCTGTCGCGTCTGGATGCGACTGATCAAGCAGAGAGCCGGTAACGGCCCTTAGCCCGACGGGATTTAAGCACGGCCCGGCCGGCTCGAGTGCTCATACGGTTGCGGAACCCGTGTTTGCGGGACCTACGGCGATTATTTGGTTGAAAGGTGCGTTTCACGCACGGCTCCTGACGTCAAAGAAAAATTG
>CANKZL010000123.1 GCA_947488385.1 Acidimicrobiaceae bacterium
GTTGACTATCGATCGCCGACACCCCTGAAAAAACCGGTGGTGTTTCGAGGCTGGGTGGTTTCGGTAGATGGTCGCAAAATTAGCGTCGCCGGATCTTTGCATCACGGCGAGACACTTTGTGCCGAGGCCAAGGGTTTGTTCGTGTCGATGCGCCCAGAAGTTTTTGAGCGGTTGCTTGAGATTCGTCAAGCCCAACAAGGCTAAAAGTCAAGTAGTTATATTCGTTGCCAGCGCAGCTTTTGTATTCAATTTCGTTTCTGCGCGGGCGACGATTGCTAAAACGTCAGGAGCAATGCGTCTTGCGGTGATTTGCCCGACGATTGCTGCAAGTTCTTCGGTCGTCTTTGGCAACTGCTTGGCGATTAGTCGCAACTCATAGTCGCTGCAGACTGTCTCTACTGATTGTTTGATTACACGGGCACGTGAACTGCGCCAAGTTCGCAAATCATCTTCAAGTGAAACAACTGGCGGTTGCTTTGATTTAGTTCTTTTAAAGGTAGGCGGCGCTGATTCAGTTACGGGCTCGCTACTTATGCCAGCCAAGAGACTGCTGCGACCAGCAGTGCGATTTTTTCTGGTCTCGCACCAAGTAACAAATAGTTGCTGCGAAGCGCGAGTTAACGCGACATAGGCAAGTCGAACTTCTTCGTCTTGTTGATCTTTTGAAACGGCTGAGTTATGGGGCATCAAACCAACTTCTGCTCCGGCGACAACCACGCAGTCCCACTCGCGACCTTTGGCAGAGTGGAAAGTAAGAACTTCAACGCCGTCGGTGTTGAGCTGGTCGGCCGAAGTGGCTCGCATCCACGAGGTGAATGTTCTGCCGTCGACCGAGCCTGGGTGATCAAGTTTTAGAAATACTTGCACCTGCTCGGCGACCCAACGCTGAACTTCTGACTCTGACTCGGTGAGCACGTCGGTTACCCAAGTCGCAAGTTCGTTGCGATTCGTGCTTTGTGACGCATCGGCGATTGCTGAAGTCAATTCTTTTGAGGGGCGACTTGTGCGCACAGGAATATTGTTTTTGACGAGCGCGTCAACGATTAATTCGGTTTGAATGTTCGTGCGAACCAAAACGGCGGCCGATTGCCACGGGTCGATGCCACCAAGTCGTGCGTATTGCCAGAGGCAATCAACAATGCCGTTGGCTTCGGCTTCGGCGTCGTCGAAACCCCGCAGGATTACTGGCTCTGCGTTTGATTTCATTGCGCGTACGTCGATGTTTTCATCCACAATTTTTGCTACCGATGTTGCGGCAGACAGAATTTGTGGAGTGCAGCGATAGTTGTTTGGCAGGCGCAAAACTGTTGTGCCTCGAATCTTGTCTGGCAATTCGTCGAATAACTTTTTTTCTGAGCCATTCCAGCCATAAATGGCTTGCATCGGATCGCCGACAATAAAAACATCGGCTCGTTGTCCGCGTATTGCTTCAAAGAGTTCGTATTGCAAAGGGTTCATGTCTTGGGCTTCGTCGACAAAGATGTGGCGATAGCGCCAGCGCACGGCTTGGGCATACGCATTGTCGGCACGCATCGCTTCGATCACACGAGCGATGAGATCATCGAGATCAAGAGTGTTGCGTTGAACTTTGAGTTGTTCGTACTCTTTGTAGATATTGGCAATCTCGTTGTGCGGTGCCGCCGTGTAACGCCCGAGTCGTTTTGCTGTTTGCGCGTAATTGGTGGGAGAAATCAACCGTGCGTGCGCCCAATCGATTTCGGTCAGTAGTTCGCGAGCGCGAGACGACATCGGATGATCTTTTGCAGCTTGAGCCACAAGTTGAGTGCGGTTGTGCACGATTGATGGCATCTGTTTGTGTGTGTCGGCGAGGCGTTGACGCAACAGTGCGAGTGCGACTGCGTGAAAAGTACCAACTGTCACCGACTGAGAATCTCTTGAGACGCCCAAATTTTTGAGTCGGCGACGCATTTCGCTGGCGGCTTCACGAGTAAAAGTGATTGCAAGAACACGTTGCGGGTCGGCTGTACCTTTGGCAATTCGATATGCAATGCGGTGGGTGAGCACGCGAGTTTTTCCGGAACCTGCGCCTGCGTGCAAAACCGTTGCGGTCTCGGGGCAGGTAACGGCCGCACGTTGGTCAGGGTCCATACCCTGCAAAAGTTGTTCGGCGTCCACGCCATAACGCTAGGCGGTGCGTGTGCGAGTAACTAAGTTTGAAGCATGCCTTATCCACAAAGACTGTTGAATCGTGGTGAGCACATCAATTTGGATCTTCACCCGCACTGGGTTGTGTTTGTGAAGCCGGGGTCAGTCGTGGTGATTTTGTTGGCGATGGTGGTTTACGCGCAACAACTTGGCGATGGATGGTTCAAGACGGGTGTTGTTCGGGTTTTGCTGGTCGCACTCGTGTTGGCGTTGATCAGTTTGGTTACGGTCGTCTTGCGTTGGTCAAGAACATATTTTGTCGTCACATCGCAGCGTGTGATTTTTCGTGAGGGTGTTCTCGCACGTCGCGGAGTCGAGATTCCACTTGAGCGAGTCAACAACGTAAATTTTGCGCAATCAATTTTGGAGCGGATGCTCGGCGCGGGAGATTTGTTGATCGAGTCGGCAAGCGAAGACGGTCAACAATTGTTTGGAGATATTCGCAACCCCGAACAAGTACAGAACATGATTCACGAGGCGATTCATGCGCGCACGGGCAAGAGTGCTGATGCCAGCCCAGTAGTGGCCCAACTCGAGCGACTTGAGGCGATGTTGTTGCGCGGTTCAATCACGCAATCAGAGTTCGACGAACAAAAGCGCAAACTGCTCGGCTAATTAGTCGAGTTGGGTGGCGCCGGCGACGGCGCGAACTTGCCAGCCGTCGATTTTTGCTGCGGCGTCAGCCAAGATGACGATGCAACCACCAAAGCCGCCGCCTGTCATTCGTGCGCCGTATACGCCCGGTTGCGAGATTGCAGCAGCGACAGCGCTGTTCATCTGCGGTGTTGAAGTTTCGAAATCGTGATCAAGAGAATTGTGACTCTCGATCATTAGTTTGCCGGCAGATTTGAGATCACCAGTGCGCAACATCGCAGCGAAGTCACGAACGCGTTGATTTTCGCTGACAACATGACGTGCACGACGAAAAATGGTTTTGTTAGCGATGCTTGCTAGTGATGACAAGTTGGCAAGGCGCAAGGGGCCAACGATTTCTTCAGCCGCGTTGCATTGTGCGACGCGTTCGGCGTAGCTACTAGATGTCAGCTTGCGCTCGGCGATGAACTGAACGACGACTTTTACATCGTTAGGAAGCTGCACTGGCAAAATCGTCAGCTCGTGGCAATCAATGAGTAAAGCATGGTCGCGGATGCCAGACGTGACCGTAAGTTGATCCATGATTCCGCATGGCACGCCGACTGCGCGGTGTTCGGCGCGTTGGCAAAGTTTTGCGCGTTCGACAGGCGTGCTCATGTCGCCGAGAGCGAGCGCGGTTGCGACTTCGAGTGCGGCACTTGACGACAGGCCAGCGCCAATCGGAATTGTGCATGAAATCTGGCCGTCGAATCCGTGGGCGCGATTTTGCATTTCGGCGGCGACGCCAGCGACGTATCGGCCCCAACTTGGTGTGACTTTTTCGGGCGACGAAATCGGCAATTCGAACTTGACTGTTTCTGGCTCGTTTTGACTGCGAAGCCGAATCGTTGAAGGTGTGCGGGTGCCGCTAATTGTTGTGTAGCGATCAATGGCCATTGGTAAAACGAGACCGCCCGTGTAGTC
>CANKZL010000124.1 GCA_947488385.1 Acidimicrobiaceae bacterium
ATTCGCTTGCCAATGAAGTCGAATGTAGTTTCACCGCGATAGAGGCGACCAAAGAAACTGAAAAAGTTTTTCACTACATCCCCTCTGGCTTCACGGTCTGAATTCCAAGAACCATGCGACCTTGTACACGCTTAGATCTTGCGAAAAGCAATACCGCACTGCGTGTGAAAAAGTACGTGATCAAAATGTCGGTGAGCGCAGAGATACCCAAGAAGAATGCAAAACCGCGCACCGACCCAACAGTCAGATACCACAACACAATTGCCGCGATGAACGAAACCGTGTCAGCAGCCACAATTGTGCGCCAAGCAGACTCAAAACTGCGCACTGCTGAATTCTTAAGTGTTTTTCCAAAACGAATTTCATCTTTTATGCGCTCAAAAAACACGATGTACGAGTCGACTGCAATGCCAATCGAGACGATGATGCCGGCAATTCCAGAAAGCGAGAGCGCAAGTCCATTGGTGCGCGAAAGAAGCGAAATGACGCTCCACAAAAACGCTATTGAAATAGTCATGCCAGCAATCACGAATACAGCCATAAGTCGGTAGTAGGCCAGAAGCAAGGCCACCACAAGCAAGATGCCGACAAGACCAGAAATGATCGCTGCACGAAGCGAGTCTGAACCCAGAGTTGCAGAAACTGTTTGAGCCTGCGAGACAGCAAAACGCACAGGCACCGCACCGAATTCAAGAATCTTGGCGAGTTCACGAGCTTCTTCTGGCGTAAACGAACCACTGATTTGCACCGTGCCACCCGTGAACTCGGGTTCATTCACAGTTGGAGCAGAGATGACCGTTCCGTCCAGCACCATTGCTAGTTGACCTGTTGGGCACTCTGCTGTTTTATTGAAACATGCTGCGGCGAGTTTGTTCCATAACTGATCGCCGTCTGGCCCGCTTCGCAACCCAACAACGACGGCCCATTCGCCAGTCTGTACATCGGCTCGAGCATCATTTTTGAAAACTTTTCCAGAAGCACCAGCAGGTCCAACAACGTACGCAATACCGTTTTTATCTAGAAGCAAAACAGTTTGTGTTGGATCATTTGGATCGTCACCCAAGCCAAGATTCTCAGCGGTTTGAGGAGCATCTGCAATCGGAGTCACCGCTTGCGTATCTGTTGTTTCAGTCGGAACAGAAGTCGAGCTATCTGGAGTTGTGGTCGCAGTTGAAATCAGACGCGACGCACCTGGTCCGCCAGAAATAGTGCCTGCACCATCTTCTACTGAATCTGAAGTCTGAGCAGGAACCGTTGTTGTTGGATCAACCACGGTCGTTACCGAACCCGGAATCGTGGTGTCTGGGTTCTGGTTCAACATGCCCGATTGCAGAACCGGACGCAACAAGAGTTCGCCTGTGCGACCAATAATGTCAAGTGCCTGTTGTTGGTCTTTTACACCAGGCAAGTTCACAATCACTGTGCTGCCTTGCAAAATAATTTCTGGTTCGGCGACACCAATTGAGTCGACACGCGCACGAATAATTTCGACAGCAACATCTAAACCTGCTGGGTCAAATTCGCCATCTGGCTGCAGTGTCACCGATGCGCCACCCTGCAAGTCGAGTCCAAGTGCTGGCGTATTTCCGGCGACCAAGTTTGCAACAAGCGCCGATGCAACTGCGACAACCAGCAGTGTCAACGAGATTATGTGCCGACGTTTATTCATGAATGATTAGACAGCCTTCAATTCGACAGTTTTCAAACTTCTACTCAGCTGGCTTTTGAGGCGTAGGCGCCGAAACTTTTCTCGCAATTGAGCCTTTAGCGACACGAACCTCAACTTTTTCGGCGATATCCAACCACAACCACTCGTCTTCAACCGCAGACACAAAACCGTAGATGCCAGAATTCAAAACAACCTCGTCGCCCTCGACAATGCTTGATTGCAGATTCGCTGTCTCTTTTTGACGCTTACGTTGCGGGCGTAGCAACAAAAAATACATCGCAGCGAATATGAGTACCAAAGGCAGGAAACCCAAAATTGGGTTTGAGGCTTGCTCTTCAGCAGCTGCGGCGAATAAGCCCGAAAAGCGAGCCGAAATATGGGCGATGAGAGTTGTGAACATAGCAAGCAAGTCTAGGGCTTAGGGCTTCTCGTTGGCAGAGTCTGTCCATACCTCTAACAAAGACTTTCGCAGGCTGGCAAACTCGTTTTTAATGATGGCGTCACGCATTTGTTGCATCAAATCCAAAGTGAATGCCACGTTATGAAGCGAAACGAGTCGCGCAGCAGTCGGCTCATTGACTTGAAACAAATGACGAATATAGCCACGTGTATGTCGCTTACAAACAGAGCAGGCGCACTTGGCATCAATCGGATCTTGGCTGGTCGTGAATTCTGCGCGAGTGATATTTAGTTTGCCGTTCGAAGTCAGTGCAGTTCCGTGGCGACCAATTCGAGTTTGCATCACACAATCAAACTGATCGACACCCAAGTTCACGGCTTCGACCAGTGATGCGGGGTCGCCAACACCCATCAAATATCTAGGACGATCTTTCGGCAAATGTTCGATTGCCGCGGCGAGCGCAACCAACATTTCTTCGCGCGTCTCCCCCACTGATAGCCCGCCGATGCCGTAGCCATCAAAATCTAGATCGGCTGTAATCTTTGCGCTTTCACGACGAAGCACAGGGTCGATGCCCCCTTGCACGATGCCAAACAAACTTTGATCTTGTCGACGATGCGTTTCTCTTGCTCGCTTTGCCCAACTTGAGGTTCGCTTCAACGCCAAACGAACAACTTCATCAGCTGACGGCAAAGGCGCGCAAACATCTAACACCATTTGTATGTCAGCGCCGATTAACTCTTGGGTCTTGATCGCTGATTCGGGTGTAAAGCGATGCATAGAACCGTCATATGTCGAACGAAAAGAAACACCATCGTCGTCAACATCAGGGTTCAAAGAAAAAACCTGAAAACCTCCTGAGTCGGTCAGAGTCAAACCCTTCCAACCTGCGAACGCACCGAGACCGCCAAGGTCTGCAACAACTTGAGCACCAGGACGCAACATCAAGTGATAGGTGTTACCCAAGACAATTCGGGCTCCAAGTTCTTCGTAGTCCTGTGCACTCAGGTGACGAATTGCACCGCGAGTACCAACCGGCATGAAACATGGCGTCTGATATTCACCACGATGCGTTGTGGCGACTCCGGCACGCGCCGAATTTTCTATCGCAGTCTGGCGAAACTCAACAGCAAACATCGCGCTACACGGTATCTAACTGACAGTTACTTGAAGCTTTCTCTCACCGAGACTACAAACGACGATTCAACAGCATTGCATCCCCAAACGAGAGCATGCGATAACGCTCAGCAATCGCGGTTGTATAGAGCTCTCGCCACCTTGGTCCGACAAAGGCTTCGATCATCATCAATAAAGTTGTGCGAGGCATATGAAAATTTGTGAGAAGTAAATCCACAACTTTAAATTCATAGCCTCGCGAGATGAACATCTTCGTGCGACCCTCCAAGACACCGGTTGATGCTGCCGACTCAAGCGCTCGGGTCGCAGTCGTACCGATGGCGATAACCCGATTTGCTTTTGCACAAGCCTCAAGAGTCTTTGGATCAACTCGGTAATACTCACTGTGCATCGGATGGTTCAGCGGGTTTTCTTCTGTGACCGGCGCAAATGTGTCGAGGCCCACCGTCAAATCAACAGTCAAAAAATTGACGCCCATAGATTTGAGCGCTTCAATCAAAGCGGGCGTGAAAT
>CANKZL010000125.1 GCA_947488385.1 Acidimicrobiaceae bacterium
GACGCAATCGATCCAAATTTTTGTCAAGTAGCACCACTTCGGCTTCCATGCCGCCCGCGATCCATGCTGAGTTGAAGCCAACATTGCCAGCACCGATCACCAAAACTTTTGCTGGATGAACACCCGGCGCTCCGCCCATTAATACTCCGCGCCCGCCATTTGGGCTTTGTAGATAAAACGCGCCAACTTGTGTGGCGATGCGGCCGGCGATTTCGCTCATTGGTGCCAACAGCGGAAGCGAGCCATCAGTTTCTTGAACTGTTTCGTAGGCGATTGAAGTTGTCTTGTTTTTGAGAAGTGCTTCGGCAACTTTTGGATACGCCGCGAGGTGAAGATATGTAAACAGCGTCAAGTCGCTGCGCAAAAAGCCGAACTCTTTTTCAGTTGGTTCTTTCACCTTGACCACCATTTGCTTCGACCATGCTTCGGCGGCGGTAGCGACGATGGTTGCTCCAGCAGCCACGTATTGGTCATCTTCGATTGAGGCTCCAACGCCGGCCTGAGTTTCAATGAATACTTCGATGCCTGCGCGCTCAAATTCGCGCACACCGTCGGGGGTTAGTGCGACTCGACCTTCAGACGTCTTGGTTTCTTTGGGCACCCCCAGCGTTCTAATTACTGGGGTATCCATAAGCGCAAACCTAGTCGGTTTAATGTTCTTAATTTTACAAAGATTCGGACGACGAATAGAAAATATGTCATGCTGTATCAAGGTTTTGTAGTCAATAATTTGGGGGTCACATGTTTTTGAGTCAAAGCGGGTTTAGTGAGTAGCGAGCGTGGCTCGGTTGAACTCGTCAATGTGACGAAGCGCTATGGCGATGTCGTCGCGGTCGACTCGTTAAATCTTGAAATTAAATCGGGTGAGTTTCTCTCATTGCTTGGACCAAGTGGTTGCGGCAAGACAACAACTTTGCGGATGTTGGCCGGATTCGAACAACCTGATGCAGGCTTCGTTCGAATCAGCGGCGAATACGTTCAGGGTGTGCCGCCATATAAGCGCGATGTCAACACCGTGTTTCAGCACTATGCGTTGTTTCCGCATATGAGTGTTGCCGAAAACGTTGCCTACGGACTGCGTCAAAAAGGTGTAGCAAAAGAAGAAATCGGTAGCAAAGTAATTGAAGCACTCGACATGGTGCAGATGTCAAAGTTGGCGAATCGAAAACCACGTCAGTTGTCTGGCGGACAACAGCAACGCGTCGCAGTGGCGCGTGCTCTCGTTAATCGTCCGAGCATATTGTTGCTTGACGAGCCGCTCGGCGCACTTGATCGCAAGTTGCGCGAAGAAATGCAGATTGAACTGAAACTTCTACAAAGTCGACTTGGCATTACGTTCGTGTTCGTGACCCACGATCAAGAAGAAGCAATGTCGATGTCAGATCGCATTGCGATCATGCTGGATGGCCATGTTGAACAACTTGGAGATCCTGAAACGGTTTACGAGCGACCTTCGTCGGCATTCGTGGCTGGTTTTGTCGGTCGAAATAACTTTTGGCAGGGCACTGCAACTGCTAATGGAGCAACTGCAACTGATGGCACCGTATTCGTGGCGACGCGACCTGAAGAAAACGTGCCAAGCGGTGAAGCAGCCTTGGCGGCCGTGCGACCAGAGTGCATCAATTTGACCTTAGATAAGCCTGAGTCAAGCGCCAATGCTGTCACTGCAAAAGTTGCTGGCGTTTCTCACTTTGGTGATGTTTTGCAATATGTCGTCACTGTTGGCACTCGCGACGTGCTGGTGCAAGTTGGTCGGACCAATCCGTCGCGATTCGCCGTTGGCGATTCGGTTTGGTGCAGTTGGCTGGCTGAGGACGTCTATTTGTTCTCGGCCCGACAAGCCTCGCTGGTGCTGGCTGCTCCAACGCACGCGTGAACAATTACATGACTATTATTCAGATATTCAAGTTTCACGAAGTAATTAACAAACAAAAGGGGAGAAAATGAGCAACGATAAAAAACCACAACTCAGAATGTTGGCACCAGAGGGTTTTCGAGAAAAACTCTCGCGCCGTGCATTTTTGCAAGGGGGCACAGCAATCGCAGGTTTCGCTTTAGTTGCTGCAGCATGTGGCGGCTCTTCAGATGACGCCGCCGGAAGTGACTCAGTCGAAGGTGGCGCAGACGGTCTTGCCTCGGGCGATTGGAGTCGCGTAATCAATCAGGCAAGTGGCACTTTGGCGATGTACACCTGGGGTGACTACAACGACCCAGAATTGGTTGGTGCACTTGCTGCTTCAACGTTGAACGTGACAATGAAAGTTGACTACTACGGAAGCAATGAAGACCTGATCACAAAACTTGCAACAAGTGGTGGCAGTAGTGGTTTCGACATCGTTGTACCGACTGGGCCATACGTGACGCAAATGGTTGAAAAAGGTTTGATTCAAAAACTTGATAAGTCGTTGATTCCGAATATGGTCAACGTCGACCCAAACTATTTGAGTCAGTCGTGGGATCCAACAAATGATTATTCAGTTTGCAAAAACTGGGGAACTACTGGTTTCATTTATGACACGTCGAAAATCTCTAAAGAGCTCACCACTTGGCAAGACTTTATTGACACATGCATGGGCGAAGCAAGTGGCAACTGCTCTGTGATCGACGCAGCACCGAACTACTGCGGCATGTGGTTCTGGGCAAACGGCATCAACTGGAACACAGAAAAGAAAGAAGACATTGATGCTTGCGAAAAATTCTTGGTCGAAGAGTTTGCACAGCACATCAAAGCATTCGACAGTTACCCAAGCACCAAACTCGCTGAAGGCGCATTTTCAATCGCTATGGCGTGGAACGGTGACGCTCGACAGGCCTTCACGCGAATTGAAGAAGCTGGTGGTGACCCGTCAGTTTGGAAGTGGGTGCTTGGAACACCAAACACCGAACTCTGGATGGACACCTACTGCGTTGCTGCTGGAGCACCAAACCCTGAAGCGGCACATGCTTGGATCAACTGGGATTTGATTCCAGAAGTTTCAATCAAGGACTTGTCGTACCACGGGTATCACACTGGCATGAAGAACATGTCAGATCTGATCGCAGAGATTGCCCCAGATTTAACTAGAGGCGAGATAATTTTCTACGATGACGATCAAATCGCAACGATGCAAACACAGGTGATCACGCCAGCGCTTGATCGTCTGATCGACATCTTGAACAAGTCAAAGGCAAAGGCCGGAGGCTGATCTTTAGTGACCGATTCGGTCGCCGTAAAGATTAGAAGCAAGGTCAGAGCACCAAAGTATTTGCTCGCCATTCCGGCGATTATTTGGTATCTGGTTTTCTTTGCGGCGCCGATTGGGTTCATCGTTGTCTATTCGTTTGGCACGAAAGACACCTCAAAGTTATTGCCAGTTGACTTAAGCAATCTCTCATCGGCGAGCTATTCGTCTGTATTTGATGAGACGTTTTTCAAAGTATTTAGGGCCACTTTGCGCATCAGCGTGATCGCAACCGCAATGTGCCTATTTATCGGTCTGCCTGTTGCATATTTTGCGGCGTTTAAAGTTGCCGAAAAATGGAAAGCGATAATTTTGGCGGCGGTTGTGGTGCCGAGTTTCACCAGTTTCTTGATTCGCACTGTTGCGTGGCGAATTCCACTTGCACCCAATGGTGTTTTTTCGAAGTGGCTCGTTGAAACGGGTTTCATCGGAAGCAACGGCATTCAGATTCTTGAGACTGCAACGGCTGTGCAGATCGCCATCGTTT
>CANKZL010000126.1 GCA_947488385.1 Acidimicrobiaceae bacterium
TAAGGCACGATTGTTGTATCGCCCAAACACGGTAGTTACCTCGGTGCCAATCGTTATTGAGTAACTAGCATTACGGATATATGAAAATCATTATTTCTGGTGCAAGCGGTCTAATCGGTAAACCACTTGTCGCGCGACTACGAAAAAACAATCATGAAGTTATCCAGCTCGTGCGTCGCACTGCTAAGTCTGGCGAAAGCCAATGGAATCCGGCAAACGGTTTAATCGACGCGAGTGTCATCGACGGCGCAGATGCCGTGATTCATTTATCGGGTGCAGGTATCGGCGACAAACGATGGACCACCAAATATAAACAAGAACTTTTAGATAGCCGCACGAAGAGCACATCATTGCTGGCTCTGACTATTGCAAAGTGCGCCAAAAAACCAAGCGTGTTTTTATCTGGCTCGGCAATCGGCATCTACGGCCCACGAGGCGACGAACAACTCGACGAGAACTCGAGTCACGGCGATAGTTTTTTGGCCGAAATCTGCAAGCAATGGGAAGCCGCAGCAAAACCTGCAATTGACGCTGGCGTGCGCACTGTGTATCTGCGCACCGGCATCGTGCTGACGTCTCTTGGTGGTGCGTTGAAGAAACAACTGCCGCTTTTTAAATTCGGTCTAGGTGGAAAATTCGGCAACGGCAAGCAATGGCAAAGTTGGATCTCACTAGACGACGAACTTTCGGCAATCGAACATCTTTTGACCAGCAATCTTTCGGGTGCCGTTAACTTGACTGCGCCAAACCCGGTCACCAGTGCAGAGTTCACAAAGTCTTTGGCTCGGGTGTTGAAGCGCCCGGCAATTCTGCCGATTCCTAAATTTGGACCAAAACTCTTGCTGGGTAGTGAACTTGCCGAGGCTTTATTGTTCACAGGGCAACGTGTAATGCCCGTCGAACTACAAAAGTCGGGCTTCGCATTTCAACATTCAACGCTTGATGTTGCATTGCGTTCTCTGCTCAACAAATGAAGCAACTGCCAAGCAGCGTTGACGCTGTCGTAATTGGTGCTGGGCTTGCTGGCTTGGCGGCCGCCAGACAAATCCAAAGCCACGGCAAATCTGTGATCGTGCTCGAGGCCCAAGACGGAGTTGGCGGACGAGTACGAACCGACAAAGTCGACGGATTCTTACTGGATCGCGGATTTCAAGTTTTGCTGACCGCATATCCTGAATTGAAAACTCAAGTAGATATGAGTGCACTCGATTTAAAAATGTTTAGTTCTGGTGCGCTTGTAATGCGCAATGGCAAAGCCTCGGTTGTCACCGATCCATTTCGCGAGCCACGCCGCGCAGTCGCAACAGTTTTTGCACCAATTGGTTCGCTAACTGACAAAATGCGGATTGCTGCTTTGCGGTGGCGGGTGATGCGCTCTAGCGAGGCAAAGATTTTGTCGAAACCAGATATTTCAACCGTTGTCGCACTGCGTGGATTCGGCTTTTCATCAAAAATAATTGATCGCTTTTTTAGATCACTGTTCGGCGGCATTCAACTTGACCCAGACTTGCGCACATCGCGTCGGATGTTCGAAATAATTTTTAAATATTTAAGCGAGGGGCAAAGTGCACTACCAAACAATGGCATGAGCGCGTTGCCAGAGCAGATGGCCAAACATCTTGGCCCCGAAAACATTTTTCTAGACACACGGGTAACGGGTGTCTCGTCTGGAATTGTGTCGACTACGAACTCGCAAATAAAAGCCAGGGCGATAGTCGTTGCGACAGACCAGCCTGCCTCGTCTGAACTTCTTAAGACCGAAAAAATTGCATCACGTGTTGCGGGCTGTGTTTATTTCGCTGCTGATTCGCCGCCGACCCACGAAAAATTCGTCGTGCTTGACGGCACGGGCAAGGGGCCAGTTCTAAACGCCGTAGTTCTAAGCAATATTGCGCCAAGTTACGCACCACCCGGACAGCATCTAATTGTTGCGGCACTACCTGGCGTTATTGATGGCGATCTTGAAACTATGTCGCGCGATCAACTTCGCACGTGGTGGGGACCGCAAGTTGATGCATGGCGTCATATCAAGACGTATCGCATTGCCCATGCGGGGCCCGAACAGTTGCCACCCTTCAACCCCGAACAACAAGTTTCACTTGGTGACGGCATCTTTGTTTGCGGCGATCACCGCGACACAGGCTCAATTCAAGGTGCGCTTTATTCGGGTCGACGTTGCGGTGACGCTGTGCTCGCCCACCTTTCGTAGCGACAATCTGCGTAGCATCAAATCATGACAAACGACATCGCAAGTGTGATTGACAAGAAAAATAAATTGATTTCGGCAAGCAACTTTGTGCCGGCCACGCCACATGAGATTTTTGAACTGCTGGCGAACCCAGCGATGCACTCGGTTATTGACGGCTCTGGGTCAGTTTTGGCGTCCAAAGATTCAGCCCCGCAAAGACTCTCGCTGAATGCAACTTTTGGCATGAGCATGAAAAAAGGTATGCCATACAAAATCACGAACACTGTCGTCGAGTTCGTTGAAGACAAACAGATCGGTTGGCGGCACATTGGCGGCCACATTTGGCGTTACATTCTCGAGCCAACTGCTGGCGGCACAAATGTGACTGAACAGTTTGCATATCGCAACAGCAGATCGCCGCTAATTCTTGAACTCGCCGGATACGTGAAGGGCAACAACGCAGCGATCAAACAAACATTGCTCAACTTGGCTAAATACTTCGCCGACAAAAAATAGACTGGCCTAATGCAACTTCCACAAGGGTTCGAGGCTTACGTCGCCAATATTGGCATTAAAGACACGAGCCACGACTTTACGCTCGTCGTTGCCGACGAAGTTTGCGCGGCTGCGGGTGTGTTCACTCAAAGCCGCTTTGCCGGGCCGAGCATTGTGCTGAGTCGTCAAAATATTGCAGACAACCAAGCGCGAGCTGTGGTCGTAATTTCTAAGAATTCGAACGTTGCAACAGGTGACGAAGGGTTGAACAATGCCCGCGAAGTTGTTGCGGGCGTCGCCAAGGCGATCGGTTGCGACACGAAACAGGTGTTGATTGCGTCGACTGGCGTTATTGGCCGTCAGTATCCAATGCAAAATGTACGTACTGGCTTGGCGGCGATTCCTAAAGCCTTTACTGAGACTTCAGTTGAAGATGTTGCGCGCGGCATCATGACTACAGACACGGTGCACAAAGTTGCCGAGTCGGGTGTCGCAGGTTCGACCGTGCGAATAGTCGGCGTGGCAAAAGGTGTTGGCATGATTGAGCCAAACATGGCGACACTGATCACGATGATGTTTACTGATGCGGCAATCGAAAAGTCTGTGCTTGACGAAGTCTTTCGTCGCGTGATCGACAAAACTTTTAACTGCGTGTCGGTTGACTCAGATACTTCGACAAGCGATACAGCGGTAATCTTGGCCAGCGGTGTTGCGGGTGCAGTTGATCTGGCGAAATTTGAAGATGCGCTTTATCAAGTTGCGCTCTCATTGACCAAACAAGTTGCGCGCGATGGCGAAGGTGCCGAAAAACTAATCGAAGTATGCGTTGACGGCGCGCGCGATCATCGCCAAGCGAAACTTGTCGCCAAAGCAATAGTCAACTCGCCATTAGTTAAGACAGCAGTGCACGGCGCCGACCCGAATTGGGGTCGCATCGCAATGGCCGTTGGCAAGTGCAGCGATGAGCGTGACATCGACGAAAAGCGCGTGGTGATTCGATTCGGCACTCAAGAGGTTT